>CAZQNI010000009.1:0-15243 GCA_964594255.1 uncultured bacterium
AAAGGTTTTATTTTTTCTTCCGCGACGGTTTTCGCCACTTCTTGTATCATTTGTTCTTCTTCTGAGAGCTTATAATCCATGTTTTCCTCCTTAATTTTACCGTTTCCGTTCTTCACCTTTTAATAGCGGCGAGCCAGATTGAAAAATGTTTATGTTATTTTAGTATTGTTTTGTAAAAATTCAAGGCTAAAAGGTTAAATTATCAAATCTTAATTTAATTTGTTGTGTTTAAGTTTGCAATCAATTCCGAAAGAATTCTGATGTGCTCAGGTGTTGTTCCGCAGCAACCTCCTATAATACTGGCTCCTGCTCTGTAACATTCCAGTGTTTCTGTAGAATAGAGTTCCGGTTCCATATAGAAAACCTTTTCTCCTTCCTTTTTCGGCTTACCGGCATTCGGCTGCGCAGCAATAGCTAATTTTGTGGATTTTTTTATGATGGAAACCACTTCTGCCATCTCTTTAGGACTTAAATCGCCGCAGTTCGCGCCCACAGCGTCAGCTCCTTCTTCAGTTAGACGTATGGTGCATTCTTCTGCGGAGTTTCCCATCATTGTTCTTCCTCCGTTTTTCACTGTTTGAAATGACATCGAAGCAATAACCGGAATCCCGGAAACATCCTTACAGGCTCGAACCGCGCAAAGCGCTTCCCGGAGGTCAAACATTGTTTCAATGATAAAACAATCGACTCCGGAATTTGACAGGATAGAAGCCTGTTCTTTGAAGGTATCATAAAGGGTTTCTTCTTTATAGGTCCCGTACGGTTCGAGCATTTGTCCTGTGGAACCGATATCTCCAAGAACGTACCCGTCATCTCCGACTGCATTTCTTGCCAATTTTACCCCCGAACGATTAACTTCTTCGACATCTATTTTTAGATTATGGGTTTCGATGTAAACGCGGGTCATAGAAAAGGTATTGGTAATTGCGGCGTTACTTCCGGCATTAAAGTAATCTCGATGAATTTGTTCTACTATTTCAGGATGCGTTAAATTACTGGCACATTTGTCTGGTGAACCGCGTCTATCCAATTCAGTTCCCATCGCACCGTCTAATATTATGACTTTGTTTACTTTAAGAAGATTTTTAAAATTCAATATTACCTCTCTATTTAAAATAAAGAATAAGCACTTTAACTATGCCTGTCAAGGATATGAAAAAGAAGTCTATTTTTGAATATTTAATGGTTTTATACAAACAAAAATATGAAGAGGATATTCTCCTTCTTCTAACATGTACTCATCGTAAAAATGTTCTTCTTTTGTTTCTTTAACTTCAAATCCTTCTTCTTTTAAAAGAAAATGCCAGGTTTTTTCATCAAAAAGACCTAATGTATGCACATCAGTATAGGTTTCTAATTTCCCTTTATTCCGGATTAAATAGATTATTGTTGCTTCATAAATCGAATCGTTATCGTGAAGGATATAGTTGTTCTCGAAAATTGTAATTTCTATATCTCCCTTTTTCCCGGTATATACAAAGTTATTCGATTTAAAAGAGTCTTTGATATTAGACATAATCAGAAGAACTCCTCCGGGATTTAAATGCTTGTTTGCGGTCCGAATCGCTTTTCGGAGATCTTCTTTTGTTGTCATATAGCCAATTGATTCAGGGATGGTTACGGCATCAAATTTCTTTCCAAGTTCTATTGTCCGCATATCGCCATGGCGGTAGACAACTTCAGGATTGCGCTGTATTGCAATCTCAAGCATTTTTTTGCTGAGGTCAACCCCGGTTACCTTAAAATGTTTTTTGAAAGTGTAGTCATAGATTCCGGAACCGCATCCGACATGGAGCAGTGTTTTTGTATTTATTTTTGAGTTTTCTTTGATTGATTTGGAGAATAATTTTACTTCTTTTAAGCCTTCCGCAGGCGGGTAAACGAGTGATTCGGTCCAGGCAAGGTCAGTATATGCTTTCCATTTATTTTTCTTTATGTCCATATATTTTCCTTTATAAAATGTGTAATATCGGTTCTTTCGGGCGGCTTTCCTTGTTGTAACTTAAGGATACAATAGCATGGAATTATGTCAAGTGGAGCAACTAATATTTGGCATTTTTTTAAACCGGACATAAAGATATAAAATTATATATTTATTAATTCTTTATACAATTTTATTTTTAAATCATCGACATGGCGTGAGCTATCCACTACGAATATCGAGACATCAGTTACCTGCGTAGTAGATTTACGGAAAGGCTTTAGATGTGACTAAAAGGTATTACTAAAGAATTTGTCAGACGAAGTGCCGATAAACTCTTTGTTTTTTACTACACAAAGTCGCCTCGGATTTTTTAACTACAGAGTATTATCTTTGTTATTTTTATTTTTTCTTTACATAGAAAATTCTCAGACGAAGTCGCTTATTTCTTTGCCTTCAAAATCTTCTTTTAATGTTCTTTTAATGTTGCTCATATTGTGTTTTGTGAGCCCCACATTACCCTCCGAAGTGATGATTAAACCTATAGCGGCGACACCTGGAACAACACAGGTATGAATAAATTTATATTTTTCCGTATGTATTTCTAAAAAATCGGTGGTTCCTATATTCATTTTGTTGGCAAAGTCTTTCGCTACTTTGTAAAGTTCTATCGCAAGCCCGCCCATCTTTTGGATAGGCACTTTTTCTGAAGTCTTAGAGATTATAACTTCCCCATTCCCAAGATAAACGGCAGCTGCAATAAAGCCTTTTAATGTGCTTATTTCCTCAAAAATATCTTCGTTAAGAGCCATAGTATCCTCCTTTTTTTTCATCTTTTTTTTCACTTCTTTTTCATCTACACGCTTCATGCCTTCAAGCAAGACATATTCAAGAGATACATCAGATATAGTAATTCTGTCATGTTCTCTCTCTCTTATAACTATATCCACATTACCGAAGGGGAGCATTTCAAAAATAGCTTCTATACCTTCCAAACTATCTATTTCTGCATCTATCAAATTTCCTTCTTTAAACCATATCCTGCCGTTTCTATCGGTTTCTCTGTCTTTCACAACAACAGAAGCGTTTTTTTTCTCCATACTTATAAGCTCTAAAACCGTCGCAAGAGACATCTTTCTTATACTGGTTAAATCTTCTCTCGAAAGCTTCAACCCTTTTTTTATTTCTTTTATCATCTTTTTAAGGTTTAGAGGTTTATTGAAAAATTTAATAGCGCCGGTATTGATTGCGTGATCTTTTAATTTTGGAGTACCGTAGGCAGTGATAAGAATAATTGGAATAGCAGGATATTTTTTGTCGACAAAATTAACAAGTTCGACTCCACTCATACCCGGCAAATTTTGATCGGTTATAAGTAAGGATACTTCATTTTCCCCGAGAGATTTCCAGGCATCTTCTGCATTTGTATGTGTAATCAGTTTTACATTTCTTATTGAGTGTTTCAGTCCATCTTTCATGCTTTCAAGAAAGGAAACATCATCGTCTACGAGCATTACCGTATATTTATTCATAATTTATGGTTTCCTGAAAGTTATTTTTACCGTTGTTCCACCGCCTCTTTTACCCTTAAAAGTAACGTCACCACTCTGTGTCTTTATAATCTTGGTAGCCTGATATAGTCCCAATCCTGCTCTATCTCTTTTGGTTGTGAAAAATGGTTCGGCCACTTTATGCAAATGATTCTCTTCTATTCCGCTGCCCTTATCGGTAATTTTTATGATTGCTTCTTCGCCCTTTATCGCGTATTTAAACAAAAGTTCTTTTTTCGGAGAGTTCTCCATTGCCTCAATGGCATTATCGATTATTTCAGTTAGGGCGGCAACAATTGAAAGTTTATCTCCTTTTGTAATAAATGCTCTTTCTTCGCATTTGCATTTAAAATCTACCCCCATGTTTTTACAATAATTATCGAAAATTGCCACGTTATCCAAAATTAATTTTGTAAGATTCAATTCAAGAGAACCTATTGCCTCATACCTGGAAAATTCTCTTAAAGTTGTAAGTAAAGATTCCATGCGCTTTATCTCACCGAGAGCCCTTTCCAAAAATTCTTTTCTTTTTGAATCATCAATATTTTCATAAATATGTTCAAGAACCTGCAAAGAACATTTGATAGCGTTTACAGAATTACCCACAGAATGTCTTATATGAGAAATGATACCTCCTATGGATGTAAATCTCTTTATTTCCGCAATATTTCTTTCCAGATGTTCTATTTTTGTCACGTCTTCCATTATAAAAAGATATTCGCCCTTCTTTATTTTTACCGCAGATACAAGAAAAGATCTATCCCACTCCCTCCTTATAGTTTGAAGTTTTTCTTTTCTAACTGAAGCTATTATTTCCGGAAGAATACAGCTTTTACAAGCTTCCTCTTTTCCAAAAACAGCTTTATGACATTTTTCCCCTATTAAATCTTTAGGATGATTACCGCTCAATAAAGCGGCAGTACTGTTCAGCTTTACCAGATTGTAATCTTCATCTACTACATATACCATCTCACTTAAAGCATCTATTGTTTTGTACCAGGATTCTATAATGTCGCTGAGAGGTTTTTTTTGTGAACATAATTCAACAAGAAAAATCTTTTCTGAAGAGTTTGAAATTTTTACTGTAGTAATTTTAATTGTCAGCTGTTCTGTTTGCCCATTGCACTCAACTTCAACTTTCTTTTCGGTTTTTTCTCGGAGGTTTTCCAAATCGATATCATCAGGAATGACCGAACCAACAGAGTAACCACATGCATCGAAAGATCTGTTATTAAAAATAGGCTTGCCGGATTTATCCAAAATTACAAAGGGACAATCCAGGCAGTCCATTATCCTTTTAAGTTCTTCACTCCCTAACTCAAGCATAATATCTTTCATATATAAAGTATAATCCAAAAAAAATAAATTTCAAGGTAAAAAATAATAAAATTTTACAATATATGTATATTATATTTGACAAAAAATAAAAAAACGAAAAAAATAATTTGACTACCTAATTCTGCCGCTTCAAAACCAAAGGAAACAACTAACAGAAGAAAATTTTTTTTGGCCATATAACTTTCTAACTGTTTCATCTTGTACGTGAGTTTTCCCGTTACTTTTTAGAGCATACTTGACAAAGCGAGAAAAAACAAATATGCTAAATACAAAAGGGAGGAAATATGAAACTTACATTATCTAATGTTAAAAATTTTACTGTTCGCTTTTTGTTTTTTTTCTCTGTTTTTGTCCTTTTTGTTCCAATAGAAGCTCTGCCAGAAGATAAAGAAAGCGTGCAAATTAGCTTTAGCACTGGCAAAAAATACCTTTTAAATCGAGAAGACTCCTGGTATAAATTTAGACTTGGGTATGAAAAAGGTTTTTTAGGCTTTATCAGTCACACAATCCAATTCGGAGCCAACGGAACTAAATTCAACTATATTGAAGAAGGCGGGCAAAATGTTCTATTTCCATTCAGTAGAATGGCAGCCGATTTAAAGATGAATGAAAGGCACAATCTCACTTTTCTTATACAACCCTTTGAGATATTTACTTCTGCTCTTGGGGAAAGAGACATTGTTGTAGAAGAAGTAACTTTCCCAGAAGGAACGCCGATGAATTTAAAATATGGTTTTACTTTTTACAGATTAAGTTATCTATACGATTTTCAAAAAGAAAGTAATAAAGAGTTTTCTTTGGGGTTGTCCTTTCAGATACGAAATGCTTCCATAGTTTTTGCTTCTGCCGACGGAGAATTAATAAGTATAAATAATAATATAGGTCCGGTACCGATATTGAAATTTAGATGGCAAAAACCTCTAAGCGAAAGCACGTGGATAGGTTCGGAAATAGATGGTTTTTATGCTTCAGGGCGTTATATAACGGGTTCCGAGAATGATTTCGAGGGTGCGATTATAGATGCTTCACTTAGAATGGGCTTTGAATTAACGAATTATTTAAACACTTTTCTGAATCTTCGGTATTTGGGCGGAGGCGCAAGCGGAACAGAAGAAGACGAAAACAAATACACTGATAACTGGCTTAAAACTTTCTCTGTTTCGTTGGGCTTCTATTTGCAGTAGAAATATGTGTTGCATGCTCTGTAATACCTTCAATTACTTTTTGTTTTTTTGCAAAAAGAGATTAAACCATAAAGAGCACAAAGATTTTATCTTGTTTTTACAAACAAACAACAATCACCCACTGATTGCTTTGCGCTCCCTAAAAACAAGGATTGACTATTAATTTAAACTACGTGTTTTATTATACGATGAAAAAGATTAAAATGTCGTCCAAAAATATCGGCGAAGTTTTTTCTAATTTAACAGATAAAAATCATAAAACGGCTAAAGCTTTTTATTCTTCTCTTACAAATGAGTGAAGAACAACTTTTTGGGGATTAGGGATATATTCCAAATGCTGGCAGAGATTAACAAAGGAAATTTCCGTATAGAGGCAGAAGTTGGAGGAATAGCAATATGTATTGAAAGTCTCTCTTTTTGTCTCTTATTTTGAGAAAAGCCTGCAAATACTTAAAAATAAATGCGTGCTTATAATGAAGTAAATATGAGAGGAAAAGTTGAAGAAACCCCAGGCGTTTTCAAGCAGGATTTGTCATTTATTTTATTAAAATTTTAATCGTAAAAAAAGGAGTAACTATTATGAAAATTTACATTAAAACGATTGTATTAATCGCCACACTATTAATACTATATGGCTGTTGCAGATCAACGAGATGTGTGCAGATAACCTATGAAGATGGCAATCCTCTGGCTTCGATAGAAATAACATATACAGACAAAGCAGGGCAGGAACAGAGAATTATACGTTCGTTTTCCGGGATGAGCAGTTCTTGGAATTATAATCTGGAGTTGCCGCATAATACGGACTGGACAGCCTATTTCAAAGCAACATCGTCAAGCGGACTCAGATATTTTAAAACACAATACCGTCATGAGCGCAATGACGTACAATTGTATTATGAGCCATGGCAGGAAGAGGATTTTATCAACTGTCCGAAAGATTGCTGGGACAGAAAACTTGAATTTGAAAATTCGGTACATGGCGATGTATTCGGGTTGCATATTTACGCCGAAGATTTTTATCGGAGAAACAGCGGAGAGGGAAACGTGTACGTTCGTTTTTCCGAAGGAGGACAAGAACCTGGGCCTGGACCGGGACCTGATCCAGGGCCGCAATGCGAATCAAGTGGTGAACTTTATGTGCTCCTTATACACGAACCCAATTCAGGATTTCCCGTTACATGGGAAGGTAGGATTTCTCAAAGCGGACTAGACAATTTTTGCACAGGACTCCACATTACCAAAATATCCCTTCCTTGCAAGGTAAAATGCAGCTCTACTACCGAGGTGTGTATAAGTGAGTGGGGGATAACAATCGGCGACCATGAGTATACGGATTTTACATGTGATGAAAGCAGTAATTATTGTGAACTGGAATTATCTGACCCCATTGCTTTAAACACTCGTTATCAAATAGAAGCACATTCAATTTCTCATCTGCCCTGTGAGCCAGGCTATTCATGTCCATCAAGCGCTTTGTGGGAAAGTGTTCAAGTGACATTTGAGGTTGAGTAAAAACCGTATTTGTTGTTATAAAGGTAAATTTGACAGTTATTTATTCTCTATTATAGATTTTTTCGAAAATTCTGAATGTTGCTAAATTAATCGTGTTTATCAGACTGGGAAAATATGATTCTGTATCCGTTAGGATTTGGGATTTTGGATTTAGTAAAACAACATTACTAATAGGGTGAGGTGTGGATTTGTGTAATTTGTGATATTTGTTGTTACTCTCAGTTTTGGTGTGTGTTGGGTTTTAAATAACAAATAAAAATCGGGTGTTAATCTGTGAAATCTTGTGGTTGAAGTTACCGATTGAAATTTTACTAAAATAACATATACTCATTACTGTAAAACATTAATAATCAAAAATATATGGGGGGCTAAAATGGAAAAGATTTTATTGTTTGTTTCTTTTTTATTAATAGGGGTTACGGTTCTTGAATCGAAAGCTCTTGAACTACCTGCGATTTTCGGAGATAACATGGTAATGCAGCAGAAAACAGAATCGCCGATCTGGGGTAAAGCTTCTGCGGGTGAGGATATAGAGATATCTTCAACATGGGGAGAAAAGACAACCGCGAAAGCTAAAACCAACGGAAAATGGACGGCAAAACTCAAAACGCCCGAAGCAGGCGGTCCCTACGAATTAACAATAAAGGGTAAAGATTCTGTAATAACATTTAAAAACGTACTGATAGGTGAAGTATGGGTATGCTCAGGACAATCCAACATGGAAATGCCGCTTATAGGTTGGCCTCCGCGGGATACTATTAAGAATTCGGCCGAAGAAATAAAAAATGCTGATTATCCTGAAATTCGTTTGTTTGCAGTGGCGAAAGGAGTTTCCGCAGAACCGAGAGAAGACTGTAAAGGTTCTTGGGCAGTGTGCAATCCGGAAACGGCAAAAAATTTCAGCGCAACGGCTTATTTCTTCGGTAAGGAAATCCACAAAGAACTTGGGATTCCAGTCGGGTTAATTCATACAAGCTGGGGAGGTACGCCGGCAGAATCCTGGACTGCTCCTAAATATCTTGGTAAAGTGGAAGGTTTTTCGGACTTCGTCGCAAATATAGACAAACTCTCATTGCAGGAAGAGGAATACGTTAACTGGCTCGGTTCTCATCCTGTAATCGAACCAACCAATGAAGAAGAGAGCTCAGGAAAAGGTATATCCTTTAATGATACAATTTGTCCTCTCCCTGATTTTGACGATTCCCCCTGGGGAGAAATGGCTCTTCCTACCCAGTGGGAAAGTGTCGAATTGGGCGTTTTCGACGGGGTGGTATGGTTCAGGAAAGTAATAAATATTCCCGAAACATGGGTTGGAAAAGATTTAATGCTGGAACTTGGCCCCATCGACGATATAGACATAACCTACTTTAATGGCGAAAGAGTCGGAGGTTATGAGGGTATGGGCTTCTGGACAGTCGAACGCAAATACGGAATTCCTTCAAAGTTAGTTGAGAAAGGCAGAAATGTAATAGCAGTAAGAGTAGTCGATCTACAGGGGGGTGGAGGCATTTACGGACAGGAAGAACAAATGAAAATTTATCCGGTAAAGACCGGCGCAAAACCTATAAATCTTTCAGGGTTGTGGAAATATCTTCCGGTCGCCCAATACAGAGAGGGGGTATTTTATGTCTTCGGTGCCGAGGAAAACGGCTTCTATACGACAAGACCGGATTTCAAGGGAATAACCGCATACACTCCCACATCTTTGTTCAACGCCATGATTGCGCCCGTCGTGCCTTACGGAATCAAAGGAGCAATCTGGTATCAGGGAGAATCGAACGTCGGCAGACACGAACAGTACAAACAACTTTTCCCGGCTATGATAGAGAGCTGGAGAGCTGCCTGGAAAGAGGGTAAATTTCCGTTTTACTTCGTCCAGATAGCTCCTTACATATACGATGACCCGGAAGACCCGATTTCCGCAAAACTCCGTGAAGCGCAGCTTGTGACCATGTCATCCGTTCCTAACACAGGAATGGCTGTAACACTGGATATAGGAGAAGTGGACAACATTCATCCGCCAAATAAACAGGATGTAGGGAAGAGACTTTCTCTATGGGCTTTTGCCAAAGATTACGGTAAAGAGGACATTGTATATTCCGGTCCTGTTTACAAGGAAATGGTTAAAAAAGGCAGCAGAATAACTTTATACTTTGACCATATCGGAAGCGGTCTTGCGGCAAAAGGAGATACGCTTACCGGGTTCAAGGTTGCAGGAAAGGACAAGGTATTTGTTGATGCAGAAGCCTATATAAAAGGAAATACCGTAATAGTTTACAGCAAAGAAGCCTATGACCCGGTTGCAGTCAGATATGCTTTTACGAACGGTTCCGTTGCAAGCCTTTTCAACAAGGAAGGTCTCCCCGCTTCTTCATTCAGAACAGATGATTGGGAGGAGTGAGAGGGGGCTTAAACGCACTAATATAGTCTATCTTATTTCGTATTCTATTGATAATTTTGACATTTAGGAATCCTGTCTCAGTTAGCAGTTCTGGCAACTTTCCCAGAACATGAATTTTATATCCTTCGTTCCACCAGTAAAAAGGCAAATTATAAAATGCTCGCAATGGATTTGTGATTCTATGAAGGTCAACCAGCAGGAAATGTCCTCCCGGTCTCAAAACTCTGAATATCTCTTTAATACCTTTCTTTTTCAATGGGAGTGATAGTTGATGAATTACCCATGTAGAGGTAATAACGTCGAAGAAATTATCGGGGAAAGGCATCTTTTCAATTGACGCAACTCTAAGGTCGAGATGAATATTTTCTTTATCTGATTTGATTTTTGCCTGTTTTAGCATCCCTTTTGATGCGTCAATTCCTGCTACGACCCCGTTGTTTCCTGCTTGTTTTTTAAGTCTTAAAGCAAGAGTTCCCGTTCCGCAACCTACGTCCAATACTTTATCACCTTCTTTTACACCGGCTAATTTTGCTGCAAGGGAATAAAATTCATGGCCTAATTTCTTGTTCAAAGTACGGTCATAGAACCTTGCCGTATAGTCAAAAGTTTTTGCTATATAATAGGTTTCATCTCTTTTCGTCTTCTTCATAGGTTCTTATCCTGTTTTATATTTCGGCTACTTTGCATATAAGGGAGCCCGAGTTGTTTTTTAAGTGAGGAAGAGTTGTACTCTCTAAATCTCTTCCAGGTAACTTCCGGATGAAGTAAGAGACCAATGAATAGGAGAAAAAAAGAGGCAAATGTACAGTAATCGGCTATATTAGCCACACCCGGACCAAACCAAACAATCCAATCCCTTGCGTATCCCAAAAAAATATGGTCCGGGAGATTACCTAAAAGGGAAGCAGTTAATAGGATAAAAAAGAACCGCAGTGATAATGTAAGATATTGATGTAACTTTGAATAATAGACAAAGGAAATTACCAAAATAAAAACTGAAATAAATATACTGGAAAGATTAAAGTAACTCCAGTTGCTCCCCAGACCAAGTAATCCTCCATAATTTATTCTGTATGTAAGACCTAATACGCCTTTTATAACCCAGAATGTCTTATCCGGATCAAAATACAATTGCGCGTTATGCCTTGTAATCACATCTATAACGGCAATAAATACAATCCAGAATATAGTAAGATAATGTTTATTTATCTTTATTAATCTTTTCATAGTATTTAGAAAGTCGTTTTTTGATTTCGAGGGTAAGATTTTTCTTTCCTAATTTTTCTACAACCTTTTCTAAATCATAGGAACTGGTATCCATTTTTATTTCACCTTCGGATAAAAAACCTCTGAGAAAAATATCCAGGGATTTTAAATATCTCATGCGACTTATATCTGGTTGGTTCTGAGCTTCGTAAACCTCCCCTTCTTCTTTTAATAAAGTCGCGATTATTATACATTTATTTACGTCCGGGACTCGGTCTATTGAAATAATTGGAATTAAATCATCCGTGCTAAAGGAATTAACGAAAAGTGAATCAAATCCCAGAAGCTCTTCGTACGTTTCTCCGATAAGCGAAAGTGCCTTTTTATAATCTTTACCATTCTTCAATTTTAATATTCTACTTAAAGCTTCAGTAAACTGTTCTATAAGTCGCATCAAATAATCTCTTCGAATCATAAAAAATTCCTTTAAAAATTAAGGCTGTCCAAAGTTTGAAATCCTTGGTGCTTGAAGTAACAAAATTATAATTCAATCAAAAAACTATAGCCGTGCTTTTTGAATCCCAATTTCTCGTAAAATTTATGTGCTCTTTCTCTTATTAAATTGCTGGATAAACTCATTTTGTAACAATTATTTTTTCTGCATATTTCCATAGCATATTTCATCATCTTTCTTCCTATTCCTTTTGACCGCATAGATTTCTCAACCACCACATCTTCAACTAAACCAGAAGATTGACCCATATGCGCAATGTTATCCATTATAGAAAGCGAAAATGTTCCCACTATTTTATCATTATATCTTGCAATATATATTTTATAGTTCGGATATGATTCCATTTTTTCGAAGATGGCTTCTGCGTTTCCGATTGACATAACATTCCCATTATCGATATCTTCTTCAGCATATAATCTTAATATATGAGGTAAATTTTCTTTTTTGGCTTCAATAATCTCAAAATTCGTCATTTTATATCTCTCCTTATTGAGAGTTTCTATAATAGTTATACATAATCACTCATAGCAATCTTTTGCTACTTATTTTCTTCCATAAATTTAAGAACACCATCCAATCCGGGCGCGTTTAACGTATGTGGAAAAGTGAGACATACGCACGCGGAAACTGCAGAAGCGAAATCCACAATTGACCTATCGTCCCATGATTTAAGTAACCCGTAAATAATACCCGAACGAAACGAATCACCCGCGCCTGTCGTATCTACCGGTTTAATTACATAAGGTTTAAATTTATTAATATGCTGCCCGGAGCGCGCATACCATAATTCATCACTTCCAAAAGTAAATATTATAAGTCCTTTACAATATTTTTGATAATTTTGAAAAATTTCAACCATATTCTCACCACCATAAGCCTGATCTCGCAGTTCATGTGAAATTATAACCGCTTCCGCATTCTGGGCAATAAAATCATCATATCTACAATCTAAAGTAACATAAGGTTTTTGATTTTGTACACATAGCTCCGCTGCGAGCAAAGATTCGTTTTTAAAATAAGGATCCAGAGAAACAAACGTCGCATTTTGAATATCTGTTTCTTGCGGCGTATTCCACTGTTTCTCTCCGTTGTGAAAACTTGCGTAATTACCGAATACTGTACGTGTACTTTTATCGGTAATAACTATCTCTTCCGTACCATAATTTTGCTTTGTTTTTAAACGTATAATATCGATATGGAAAGGTTTTAAAATATTCCGTATCTTTTCGGCATTTTTTTTGCTCAGCCAATTGCCGTCGAGTTTTGTTTTTATTCCCAGTTTAGACAACATGATTGCCGAGTTGGCAGCTTCGCCTCCTATTGAAGACACTGATTTGGCTATTTCCGCATATTCATTTGGGCGAGGAAATAAGAAATCATCGTCCAACACATAAACCGTACTCATAGAAATCATGCCGTATAGATAAACTTTATCCACAAGAAAGTTCTCCTTTCAAAATATTATCTGCATTAAGCGGACATCTAACACCTTACCGAATTTATAGCCCACCTCTTTCATTGTTCCTATATGTTTAAAACCGCTTTTCTTAAATAGATTTATACTTACATTGTTTTCCGAAGAGATTTTCGCAATAGCAGTATGAAGTCCGTTTTCGGGACCTTTTTTCAATAATTCTTCGACTAATTTTTTACCTATTCCCTTTCCGCGAAATCCTTCTTTTATGTAAACAGCTATATCTGCTGTATTTGAGTATGCACATCTCTCAGACCATGGACTTAAGGATGCCCAACCAACAACAATATCATCTTGAACAGCGACAATAACGGAATATTTATCAGCATGCTTATCGAACCAAATTTCCTGTTCGGAAGAAGTTTTCGGTTCGGTATCAAACGTCGCAGTGGTATTCAAAACGGCGTCATTATATATCTCAGTAATAGAAGATAAATCATTTTTAGTTGCGTTTTTTATCTCAAGCATAAAAATAAACTTACTGTGTTGCAGGATATAAAGTTGATTTATGGTAGTATATAACTTTCCACATTAAACGTTTAAAGTAAAACATGAAAAACTTATTATCTTTCTTTACGAGTTATTTCAAGACCTACTATACACTTCGTAATAGGAGCCCTTCTTAAAACCACAAAATCCTGATTTTTAATTCTAAAGTAATGATTGATGCCGACATGATGTATCTTTAGATCTAATGTAATCGTACATATAGGCAAATGAGAAGTATAAAGGGCCTCATCAGGTTCTTTATTAATAGTGCCTTTGGAAATTTCAACTGAACCATTTTTTAAATCCAGTGTATGTTTTATAAAATATACGAATAAAAGGAAAGCGATTAAGGTAAATAAAATAGACGAAAATATAACGATAAGATCGATCTCTTCGGAAGCGACTATACTGTTTTTCAGAAAAACAAAAATAGCTGCAATTGCAATTAAAAGTATAATACAGTTGCGAATCAATTTAAATCGTTCAATCAAAGTCAATCTTTCGCCTTCATCAGGTTCAGGAAAACCCTTAAAATCAAAATCGGTATTTACTGTAAATTCTTCGGCCTTTTTACTCTTTTTTTCTTTACTTCTTTTTTTGTCCTTCTTATTTTTTTCGAATTTTTTTACTTTTTTGCTTTTTTTATTCTTTTTGTCTTTTTTCATTTATCCTCTTTAATGATTTAACGATTAAAAAACCAAGTGCAATAACTACAAAAGCAACCATCGGCCAGATTAAAAGCTTTTCGTCTTCTTTGATTACTTCTTTAATCCTGCTGAAATCCTCATTGACTTGCTCTTTTCCCAAATCTGCCAGGATGCTCTTTTCGGATTCCATAAAGGGAAGCAATCTTTCGAATTCGTAAATAGGTCTTCTTACGTCGGAATTTCCGTAGAATAGGTAATATTTTTTGTCCTTCTTTACCGGGAAATAAATGAATTGCTGATTTCCTTTAATGGATATATCATCAATTTTAAGAGGTGGATCATCCTGGTTGTAAATAAACAACTTTAAATATCTATCTCTGGAATCAGGTAAACTTATAATATTATTTCTGTTTTTCTTACTATACATGTATATAACCGCGGAGTTAATACGCCGCCAGTCTTTTGCATCATCCGAGCCAAAAACCCAAACACTTCTGTAATATCCACCGGAAGCAAATTTGAGGTTTACTTTTTTCTTTGGAATATTTTTATAAACAACATCAAGAATAACCTCGGTTCTTTTTTTCTCGTAATTTTCATTTCTTGAAACTATTCGGAGAGGTATTTCGTCGAGGGGAGCTTCAAAAACCTTTTCATCGTACACCCAGCATCTATCAATTCTAAGAGGGTCTTCTTTGTTGTTCCAAATAACGATCTTCAAATACCTTCTTTTTGTATCCGGAAAATTTAGTTCGGTCAATGACGTCCTGTAATCTTCTGTATAAAAACTGAAAATATTTGCGTCATCTCTAATCTTTAACCAATTTATGCCATTATCACTTCCCCAGATTTCAACTTTTCTCCTGAAATTTTTGTTGGGCGTTATTATATGCAGCTTGTTTATAATTTGATTTTCTTCACCCACGTCCAGGTAAAATTCCGTGTATTTATCCGGCACATTGGAAAGATTGTACAGTTTAGGTTCAAAACAGACTGTTTCTTTT
>CAZQNI010000010.1:0-14487 GCA_964594255.1 uncultured bacterium
GAGGACATGTTATAACCATGACGGTCGCCATTCTCTCTATAGCAAACGCCACCTCCGGTGTTTTAAATAACCAGAAAACTAAAGTTATAATCCCCACACTTATTGCAATAATAGTGAGCCACATCGCAGCTCTGTCTGCCAATCTCTGCGTTTTTGACTTGGCGCCCTGCGCCTTTTTAACAAGGTTGACTACTTTATTCAAATAGGAGTCTTCTCCTGTTCCCACAACTTTTGCCTTCATAGGCGAATCTCCGTTGACTGAACCTCCTATTGTCTTATCACCTTTTTCTTTTTTGACGGGTCTTGATTCTCCGGTAAGCATGGATTCGTCGATATAACTCTTCCCTTCGGTAATGACCGCGTCAGCGGGAACTTTCTCTCCCGCTTTGATTAAAATAACATCTTCTTTCTTAAGCTCAGATATTTTGACGTCTGAAACATTTTCTCCCTCTAATAAATGCGCTGTATCCGGCAATAAATGCGCAAGCTTTTCCAGTGCTCTTGAGGCACCCAGAACCGATTTCATCTCTATCCAGTGACCAAGCAGCATAATATCTATAAGTGTCGCAAGTTCCCAGAAAAAGTATTTACCTCTAAGACCAAAAACAACCGCGGCGCTGTAAACGTAAGCTACGAAAATAGCCAACGCGATAAGCGTCATCATCCCCGGTTGTTTTTCTTTTAATTCATCATAAAGACCTTTGAGAAACGGCCAACCACCGTAGAAGAAAACAAAACTCGATAGCACAAACATTAAATATTTATCGCCCAAAAATGTTAATGTGTAATTTAAAAATCCTTGAATAAGAGGAGAAAGAAGTAATATTGGGATGGTTATTATTGTAGAAACAAAAAATCTCTTTTTAAAATCCCGAACCATGTGTTTATGATGTTCTGTGTGATCATGCCCACCATGATGTTCATGGTGATCGTGTTTCATTCCTTCATATTCACAATTATCACAAACTATCTCTTTTTTCACTTCCTCGAGGTCAACATTACACATAGAACACTTGCCAGGTTTGCCAAACTCCATACCACACTCCGGACATTTATACTTTGTCATAATTCATCTTACCTGAATTCTTCGTCCAATCGTTTCATATCTTCCCGGTCAAGCTTCCAGCCCAGAGCGCCGAGGTTTTCTTTTAGATGTTCGGTATTTGTCGACTTTGGTATGGTAATGATATTCTTCTTTGTAATAAGCCAGTTTATCGCAATCTGCCCAATAGTTTTATTGTATTTCTCTGAGATCTCCTCTAATAATTTATTCCTTTCTCTGAACAAGCTTCCTTTAACGAGAGGTTTCCAGGCTGTAATTATGATGTCGTTTTCCTGACAAAAAGGAATTATTTCTGTTTCAATATTCGTATTATACATACCGCTGTGCCTCGTAAGTAAATTGTATTCTATCTGGTTGTTTACAATTTTATTTTCAGTATATTCTTGTGCTTCCTTTAATTGTTCTACAGAGAAGTTACTTACTCCTATAAACCTTATTTTCTGTTGAACGAGTAATAAATCCATTGCGTGCATTGTTTCTTTTATGGGGATTTCAGGATTGGGCACATGAATTAAATATAAATCTATATAATCTGTTTTTAGTCTTTTAAGACTTCCTTCCGCGGCTTTAATGCAATCCTTATATTGTAAATGCTGCGGTAAAACCTTTGTGGTAATAAAAAGTGATTCCCTATCAAGATCATTTATTGCAAGCCCGACTAACTCCTCAGAATGCCCCGCACCGTACATTTCCGCTGTATCTATATGAGTATAACCGAGTTCTATGGCTTTTTTTATTGCGGTAACGCCTTCGGCGTCTTCACTTGTATTCCTACTCATTCCTCCGCCGATTTCCCATGTTCCGAGACCTAATACCGGGATTTTTGTTTGTTTACTTAAGTTTTCGTACTCCATCATATCTACTGTTAGATTATTGTTTTCTTCTTCTCTTCCCTCCGCTGAACATCCCTCCGATCGAAACATTAAGACCTATTATAAATCCTAAATTGTAAGGCCAGCCGGTGTTATTTATTTCATACAAACCGACATCGTTCGTAAAAAGACTAATAATAAAAGTTATTATAATTATAGCGCCGTGCCATAACCCTGCCCAAAATCCCGCCTTATTACCGGGATTGATTTCCGGGTCCCACCCTTCATTACCCGGAGCACAATTGATAAAAACAAGTGTTAAAATTACGATTAACAACAACAAGTAACTTTTCTTTTTCATCATAATTCCTCCTTAATATAATAATTTATTTAAACTAAAAATTCTTAATCATGTCGAAGATGCGAGGAAAGGATCCTGTGCCAAAAAGACTCGCAAACATACTAATTCCAAGTATAAATCCGCCAACTACCAAAACAACGATTACTCCTTGTATAATAAAGTATATTCTAAGAGGACTTAACATCTCTTTTTCCATAAATCTCAGATTCCCGGCGGAAACCTTCATCGAACCGTTGGATGCACGATTCAGTAGAAGCCCTTCCCATACAGTTATAGCTCCGGGAAGTGCCCCAACAATTGTTATTATAAGAAGTGCTCCTTGAATAATTTTAGCTATCCCTAACAACTTTAACCAGCCGCCCATGTTGCGAGCCTCCCTTGCAATCCCCTCATTATCAAATTTCTTCTGAGCCATCTTACCTCCTTACTATATTAATACAGAGTAAACAAGAAAAAAGAAATAGTCAAGAGCAAATTACCCATCTACTCCAATTTTCCCCCACGCTATCCGCTGACCGCTAGCAGCTTTCCGCTAACTCCCTAACATCCCTATTTAACCACAGAGAGCACAGAGCGGCAGAGCCGCTAAAATTAAAAATCAAATATCAAAATGGAAAAATACAAATCAAAGTTCAAGAAAAACATTTACCACAGAGGACACAGAGGAATAATTGTGTTTAAAAGGAAAAAACACTGAGAACACAGAGAAAAAAACAAATAAGAACTCTGTGCTCTCTGTGGTTAAAAAAATCAGGGGTTGAGAGAGGTGGGCTCTGTGTGTTTTTATTCATTTTGCTTTTTAAATTTTGATATTTAGATTATACCAAACTGATACTAACAGAGCTTTTTCTGTAGTTCTAATAATTTCTTACTAATTACTGCTCACTAATATTTATCGGCGTTATTTCTTACTTATGGCAAATATCTTTTCTGTTCGCTTATCAAACAAGACCCATATAGAGTAAATCCCAACAGCGGTACCAATAGGAAAATTGACTAAATCAAGGAAAGCTTTGATCAGAATGAGTATTCTTGCCCAACCCTGGTATTTTAGTAAACCGATTCCACCTACTATCCCGGGTAGCGAAAGAACTATTATAAACCAGGGGATAATCATCCCGATTGCCTGAAGAATTCTCATCGCTTCTTCCTCTACCTCTGGTATTCTTGCAACAAGATTCAATGCCGAAAATAAAACAACGGCCATTATGATTCCTAGTACACTAAAAGCTATGTGAATTATTCCTACTGCTTTTATATGACTTTCCATTTCGCCTCCTTTATTTTTATACTATAATTCTGCTTTTTCTATAAAAAAGCAAGAGGCTAATATCAAAATAACGCTAAATAAAAATGTTGCCATCATGGTTGCTATATTAAGACTGAAAGTTTCAACATCTCCGGCTAAAGTAAAACGCATGGAGATTTCAGGAAGGTAGGAAAAGATTTTTCTTCCAAAATTCAAATACTTAACATATATGACCAAAAGTCCGACAAGGCTTCCGGCAGTAATCCAACCTTGTGCTTTGGAAAACACTCTGCCCAGAAGATATGAAAACATGGCAAAGGGAACAATGAGAAGAATCCTGAATGCCGTCAAAAACCACAATTTGGAAAAAGTTAACACATCCACTCTAAATTGATCGGTAAACCCCGTTAATATAAGATAGGGTATAAAAAAAACAAGAAACACATAAAGAAAAATTTCTACAGCCAGAACCCCAACCTTGCTTAAGACTATATTGTAACCTCTTACAGGCAAAGACAGAAGAAGAAAATTTGTGTTTGAGTCCCATTCGTTCTTCCATATAAGAAAAGATCTGGCCAGAGTCATAAGTGGAAATGCTGGAAGAGTGAAAAATATAACCATCATAGCCATAAATCCCTCAGTGACCTTGGTTAAAGGCAGAAACAAAAAATTCACACCGAGCACAAATCCACAAAAACCAATAATCCAGTTCTTCTCTCCAAGGAGTTCCTTCTTAAATAATTTACCCATAAAGATCCTCCTTGAAAATCTGGTCCATTGATTTGCCGTATTTCTCTCTTAAGGCATCGGATTCGCCATCGATAACGACATTACCTTCTTTCATAAATATAGTCCTCTCAAAAAGCATCTCGGCATCAGTTACTATGTGTGTGGAAAATATGAATGTTTGACCTTCTCTGTATGCTTTAAGAATTCCGGAGGTAATATTTGCTCTTGAAGCCGGGTCTATTCCGGATAGAGGTTCATCAAGCAGGAAAGTCTTTGCGTCCCGGGAAAGAGTCAAAACTAATTTTAGCTTTGCCCTTAAACCTTTGGATAAATGCGCGACATATCGGTGCGTGGGAAGATTGAAAAAGCCGATAAGATTCTTTTCCTTTTCTTTATTCCAGTCAGAAAAGAAGCCCGAATACCAGTCTATCAAATCCTGTGCTTTCATCCAATGATAAGTAGAGTCGTATTCGGGATAAAACGCGGTTGTCGATTTTAGATCTATTCCCGGAGAGCTTCCATCTATTTTTATTTCCCCTAAAGTTGGCCGACAATACCCAAAAATAAGTTTAAGAAGAGTTGTTTTCCCGCTGCCGTTTGGGCCGACCAGCCCAACAAACGAACCATCTTCAATGTCCAGGTTTATATTGTTTATAGCATATACGTCACCGTACCTCTTTACAAGGTTTTTAATTTTTATCATCTATCTTCCTCACTAATTTTTTTATTTCTTTTTTAGATAAACCCATTGAGGTTAGGTTTTCAACAAATTTCTCCACTATCTCTTCAACCATCTTTTCTTTCAGCTTATCGCGAGACTTTTTTTTCACCCACGTGCCTTTGCCGACCCAACTTTCTACAATGCCTTCTCTCTCCATTTCCCTGTAAGCCCTTGCTACGGTA
Organism: uncultured bacterium; assembly: GCA_964594255.1. GTDB lineage: Bacteria > Hydrothermota > UBA3072 > UBA3072 > UBA3072 > JAFGHJ01. The sequence goes on from CAZQNI010000010.1 coordinate 5,118, forward strand.
TTGGGATTCACGCCCAATTCCTCTGCAAGAGCTCGTACCGTGGGAACATTTTTCTCGATGTCTCCTCGAGAAATCCTTTCTTTAATCTCCTGAACTATTTGTCTCCATATCGGTTTACTTTTATCAATCTTCATATTATTGTATCAATAATATAATACAATTTTAAAATTTGTCAAGGGGTGTTTTAGATTCTTTGAATTGGTTAAATAGTCGAAAAATAATTGAACCACAAAGTACACAAAGAGCACAAAGATTTTATTTTCTTTTTCTCTGTCATTGCGAACTCTTCTTCTTTGCTCCGCTTCTGTGAAGCAATCTCTCTCTTCCTCTTGAGATTGCTTCGTCACTTCGTTCCTCGCAATGACGTTTTTATTAAAGGTAAAGAAGACCCTCTTACAATAAACAGGAGAGATGTTTAACGAGTTAGCATTCTTTTTCGTGTGTTTTTTAACACAACTTAATAGGGGTGGTGGGATTTGGTGTATTTAGTGTGTTTCGTGGTTTGGTAGTGTGTGATGGATAAAAATTTCATTGTTGACAAATAGTAGAATTTCTTTAAAATGTACGCAAATGAATACTGTAAATAAGGATAAAAAAAATACGATTCGTAATCTCACGATTTTTACAATTACCGTACTTTCGGTTGGCTGGATTGGGCATGGGTTGGATGTGCTTTTGGGGAATCCTTCTTCCGGAAGTTTGGGTATGTTGCTTTGGATTATTACTCCGCTTGGAGCGTGTTTTGTGCTCCGGAGTTTTGCCGGAGGCGGGTGGAAGGATTTCGGAATAAAACTAAACTTCAAAGGTAATCAGTTGGGGTACTCTATTGCCATTTTGGTTTTTCCGATTGTTACGGCACTCATATTGATAATCGGTAAGGTTACAGGCTTTATTCTGTTTTCAGATTTCTCTCCCGGCGCCCTCGGGATATTCTTACGGGTTTTTGTGCTGGCTCTCCTACCCGGATTTTTTAAGAACATTTTTGAAGAATTCGCCTGGCGAGGATACCTTACGCCTAAAGTACACTCTCTTCGCTTGAATGATTACGCGGGACACTTGATAGTCGGGCTAATCTGGGCGTTTTGGCACATCCCTTATTTTCTTTTTTTTCTTGATAGGGCTCTTCTCCGTGGCTACACGACTCTAAACTTGGCCACTTTCATTCCGCTGGCTTTGGTTACTATTATGTCTTATTCATTAGTCTATGGTGAGATTAGATTGTTGACCAATTCTATCTGGCCGGTTTTGCTGATGCATGCAATAGAAGATGCTCTTGTCAATCCAATCCTTGTAGAGGGATTTGTAAAGATTAAACCGGGGATGGACTTCTTTTTTTCGCCGGGGGTTAGTATCTTGGTTATTATCTTCTTCACTACAATAGGAGTTTTTCTTCATAAATTAAGACATGGAAAATAAGCAAGCAGAGGAAGGTCAGAAGTTAAATAAAGTTTTCGAAGATTATTTCGAAGAGCTGATTAAGCTTTTTCCAATATACGCTTCTTACATTGGCGATAAACGCTATGATGATAAATTCGCCAATGATATCAGCGAAAATCACAGAAATAAGCAGAAAGAACTATTTAATAAATACTTGAGCCAAATTTCGGAAATAAATCGGGATTTGTTGCAAGGGCAGGATAGATTAAGTTATGATATCTTCAAGCGTGATATGGTTTTGTCTTTAGAGGGTTTTCAATTTAATGACCACCTTATTCCGGTGAATCAGATCCAAAGTACACCAACTTTTTTTGCGGAATTAGGTTCTACTGGCAGTTTACACCCATTCAAAACAGTCAAAGATTATGATAATTTTTTGGAACGTATAAAAGGTTTCCAGGTTTGGGTAGATACAGCGATTGTCAATATGGGGAAAGGAAGTGAACTTGGCATTGTGCAACCTAAGATTATTATGGAAAAAACTCTCCCTCAATTTGAAGCTCATCTTGTGAAAGACATTAAAAAAAGTGTATTTTATAAGCCAATTGAGAATTTGCCATCTGATTTCACCGGGGAAGAAAAAAAACGTTTGGTAGAAGAATATTCGGAGGCGATTAAGAAACAGATTGTTCCAACATACAAGAAGCTCTACGACTTTATCAAGGACGAATATTTATCCGAATGTAGAGAAACAATAGGATTATCTGAACTGCCCGATGGTGAGAAATGGTATGCGTATGAAGTTAAAAGATTAACCACAACTAACTTAACACCAGAAGAAATATTCGGGATCGGATTGAATGAGATTAAACGGATAGAAAAAGAGATAAATCGAATAAAAGAGCAGGTTGGCTTTGAGGGAGAAATGCAAGGTTTTTTCGATTATTTAAAAAAAGACGAGAGATTTTATTTTTCCGATAAAGAAGCTTTATTGAAAGGGTACGAGAAATTGAGAGAAAAAATAGACTCAAGAATCCCGGAATTGTTTAAACTTATTCCCAAAGCCGATTATGAAATCAAGCCCGTAGAAAAATTCAGGGAGAAGACAGCCGCAGGAGCTCAATACATGGGTGCCACACCTGACGGTTCACGACCCGGCGTTTTTTATGTTAATACTTATGATTTGAAAGCACATCCTAAATATGGAATGGTGACACTTTTTCTACATGAGGTTTCCCCCGGACATCATTTTCAAATTTCTTTACAGCAAGAGCAGGAGGATTTACCAAAATTCAGACGTTTCGGAAGTTATGGAGCTTACATAGAAGGGTGGGCATTATACGCGGAAAGTTTGGGAAAGGAGATGGGGCTCTATACGGATCCTTATCAGTATTATGGTAATTTGTCGGCAGAAATGTTTCGTGCCGTCCGGCTTGTAGTTGATGTTGGGATGCATATGAAAGGCTGGTCCAGAGAAAAGGCGCTAAATTTCTTAATGAAAAATTTGTCTTTTGTCGAATCAGAGGCTGTTGCTGAAATAGAACGTTATATAGCTTGGCCAGGGCAGGCTTTATCCTATAAAATAGGTCAACTGAAAATCTCCCAGCTGCGTGCTAAAGCGGAAAAAGAGTTGGGTTCGAAATTTAATATTAAAGCTTTCCATGATGAAATCTTAAGAGATGGGGCATTACCATTGGATGTCTTAGAGATTAAGATGGATGAATGGCTTAGATAGATTTTTTAAGAAAGCCGATTAATATATTAATCGCTAAGTTCGTTTGAGCCTGTAGCCGTTTTTCTCTATTTGGGCAATCACTTTTTCGTATCTTGAACAGTAAAGATACCCCGTTATTCTTACCTGTGGAATTGGGATACTTTTAATCTGTTTTTTTCCTTTTCTGAATAAAATTTTTATGTTTTTTACCTTTTCTTTCACCCAACTGGTGAAATTTTTATCCTGGGTCAAATCTTTTTTTATGTTGAATCGAATTATCTCCTCGCGGGAAATATTAAAATAATCGTTTTCCTTGTCTATTATAAAATCTCGCAGTAAATGCGCCTGGTGAGAGGCATAAGCGGATAAAGAGAATTCTTCTTTATAGGGAAGACTTGGGGCAAGAAAAAATAACAAGGCACGTGTATAGGCATCCCCTATTTTCTTTGAATAGTCGTTTAGATCCTCAAAATTAGGAATAGAGTTTTTTCTTTTAATATCAAAGTCAAATACTTCAAACATTTTTCGGATAACTGTTCTTAATCTGTGGCCATTTTTAATGTCATATTCGATTACCCTGGAAATAGATTGTTCAAAGTAATTTGTCGTTTCAAATTTATTACCATCGTAGAGACAATTTATCCTTTTCGATTGTCTTCTTAAAAAATTCTTTTGTTCTGATTTATCTGTCTTTATATCATCGACATAATCGTCAAGCCATCTGAGATATGTATAAAGAAGGTTAGCCAATTTTCCTCTTTCTCCTCTTATGAACAATTTTGTTGCTAAATAGGCTTCGATATTATGTTTTTTTAATGATTCTTTTTCATAATGCAAGAGTTTTCTCCATGCGACTTTTAGCTTCAAGTATATTTAAAGAGCTATAAAAAAAAGCCTTATTTTTTAAGAATAACTTTTCACTCAAATCGTTAAGAGGCGAAATTCTAACTTTTAAATACTTGGGAAGCTCTCTTGGAATTAGGTTATTCCAGTAGACTATCCTTCCTTCATTTTTTAGTTGAGGTAAAATTTGTTTAATTCTTTCAACATATTGATTATAGCTCATATATTCGAATATGTCTGATAGGTAGTACCCATCAAAAATCATCCCTTTATTTTTTTTAAGAGCTTCCGTTAAGGTACCTTTAAAAATTTTAAGCTTAACTATATTCTGACGAATTTTTTCAAAGTTTTCTTTCTTTAGGAAAAAAGGCAAGGAATTTCGAAAATTACCCCTTATTATATATTCCAGATATGGATTGTTGTGTGTCGGAAGTGAGGTTAACGCATATTTGATTCTTTTTCTCAATTTTTCTGAGATATTATTTTCTTTGGGTTTCAAACAATATGGATCTCTGCCTAAATCAAGATTTTTCAGGGTAGCGGGATTGAACACAATGTTTGTAAATAGATTCCATCTCCAGGAATTCATTTTTTTATTATAAAAGTCGACCCTCTCCAATTTACTTTTTTTGTCGATTAACTCCAGCCATTTATCCCTGTTCATTATTAAGGGCATAATCCATTTTCTGAATAAATTAAAATATTTCTCTACTTTCCCTGAGTGGATTATCCCCTTTGATATTAAAGGCAGGTTGTTATCCCAGAAGTTTCTAACTTCAGTCGATAAAAATTTACGTAATTTTCTGTAGGTAAGTATTCTTTCATAGCTATCTTTTATACCCATAAAAGATAATACTTCATTATAGGATAAATTTTGGAAAAGTACCTTACGGATTTCAATACAAGCAATTTGGGCAAGGCTCTTGTCCACCGCTAAAACAAGTTTCGGGTTTTTTGTCAAAATACCGAGAACATTATCTCCGGCGGAAGATATTGAAAGATATACGCCTTTTTCTTTTACCTCTAAAGCTTTCAATACTATTTCCGTGTCTTCCCAGCAATTTGAATACCGAATAGCTTTATTAATTGTCAGCATTAATACACTTTTTCTGAAAAATTTATTGAGCTAGATTGATAAGTCAAGAGGAAAAGAAACCGATTAACCACTCAAGTGATTCGGAAAATCTATAATGCCCTTGACAAAAGATTGAATCAGCGTATAAATTTTTCAATCGATGTAGGAAAGGAGGGTTTAATGCCAAAGGTTATATATAATTATAGTAAATGTACGGGTCTTGCCGATTGCGCTGATGCTTGTCCGGTGGAGATACTGGAAGGCAGCGAGAGTGGAAGATGGTGTAAGCCCGTCGACGATGAAGTTAAAAACAAGACTGCGCTTGATAAGTATTATAAAGAAGTAGACCCTAATGATTCTTCAAAACTTGTTATAGAATTTGATATGCCTGAGTGCATAGAGTGTCAGGCGTGCGTGGCTTCTTGTTCTCAAAGCGCAATAGAGATAGAATCAGATTGAATCTGCCTTCATCTTTGTCCTAATTATGGGTGTGGGCTTTGTGGCAGGAATTGAGTAGCTGTGCGAATCCATAGATTTGATCGTAATATTATAGTTTTTTTTCTCTTTGTTTTTTCTTTATATTCTTTAGCTGGTACTATGGGCCAGATTGAAGGTAAGATAGTTGATGCAAAAACCGGTAAAGTTTTATCTTATGTAAATGTAATAGTAGTAGGGACCAGTCTGGGAGTGGACTGTGAGAGTGACGGTTCCTACTATATAATGAATGTTCCTCCAGGGGTATATGAGGTTCAAGTTAGAGGCATCGGTTATCTTCCTTTGACTGTGACAAACGTTGTTGTTGAGGCAGAGCACAGTACCAAACTGAATCTCAAGTTGTTTTCTCCCAGAGATTTTGAAGGGAAATATGTAACTGAAGAGGCTGAGAAAGAAATTATTAAAATGGATGGGTTTTCAAGAAGATATTACTCGAATCTTGAAGAGATAAAAGAAATCCCTCTGGTTGCCAGCCTTGAAGATTATCTTGATTTCCATTCCCCAGTTGCGGAATTGGGCTATGCGGAAAGAAAAAATTCCAGAATTGTGGTTGTAACTGATGGATTTTTTTTATTGGATAATAGGCTTAATACCTCGACTATTATTCCCCCTATGTCTGCCACCCGGGATGTGGTTGTGATGAAGGGAGGTTTTGATGCCGAGTACGGAAATTTAAGTTCATGTGTGGTTAACATTACAGAGAAAGAAGGTGAGTGGGGTTCCTATCATGGTTCGGCTAATTTCTTGTATACTTTTCCTCATATGCCGCATTATGGAAGCAGTATATTCAGCCCTGGGAACGTACACATTCGTCCGTTTGTCGATACAACAGATAGTTTGTGCTGGAATGGCACCTCCGTACTACCGGAAGAAGAGGCGGATGAGTATGAACCCTTTGAAGGTTGGATTGGGTATGCTGAGAGCCGAAGGGAAATCGGGGATACTCTCTCTCCGGAGGAATGGAGAGATTTGTTTAGTTATGTATATAGAACCGAAGGCAGTGAAAATCTTGGTCAAATTCCCGGTAGTTATGGAGACAAAGAGGGGTACATGATTGATTTTAGTTTTGGCGGGCCTTTACCTGGCATAAACATTGTTACTTTTTTCGTTTCGAATGTACGGAAAGTAGAACCTTTTTCGCTTCCAGTAACAAGGGAAAATTACGTCGAGAATAAAACTGACTTGAAAACAACTTTTCGTCTTAAACCAGGGGTCAAACTTAACGTTAAAGGTTTATTCGAGACCATAGAAACTGTTACCAGTGATTCAAGAGAAATATATTCGGACGGCAAAATTTGGGCGCAGAGCGGAGATATTCTTTATAATGTTGCGGGGAAGGATTTTATGTACTGGGTGGACGCTCTTAATCCTTATGATATCAAAAGGTATGGATGGGGGTTGGATTTCAGCTATTCTCTTAGCCCATCTGCATACTATAATTTAAAGTTTTTTTTCTCGAAATTTACACATTCATCTATACCGATCTGGCAATCAACTGATTCGGAAGATTTCAGAAACACAACAGAGCTTATATCATTTGGAAATATAAGCATACCAAGGGAAATGCCCTTTGGTTATGAAAGCTTTGCCGGTAACGAGTGTTATTACATGGATTTGTTACCGGCTGATTTCGTTTTTAGTAACTTTGGAAGAGCTCAAGTGGATACTTCACATGTTAATACTTTTAACTTCAAAGGTGAAATAAATTCGCAGGTCAAAAGAGGACAGGAGCTTAAGGTAGGATTCGAAATCAATAATGATTGGATACATTCGTATTTATCCGGAGGTATTCCCGATGGAACGGGAGAGGTTATAGAGGAAATTAACTGGAGTGGTAAAACTCGCAGAGCAGGTTTTTATGTGCAGGATAAATTTTCGGGGGAGGACCTGTACGCTAAGTTCGGGTTAAGATTAGATTATTATAATCCTAGTAGAGACAATTCTAAATGGAAAGTAAGTCCTCGTATAGGAATGTCTTTTCCCCTTAAAGAATTTGGTAAATTTTACTTCAATTTTGGCTATTTTTATGAATTGCCAGAAACCGAAAAGCTTCTTGGTAAATTCAGTAATTATATGGATTCGATTAGGTACATCGGTAATCCTCAAATGGATTTACCGAAGGTTGTTTCTTACGAGATAGGTTTTGAAAAGGATTTCTTCGAGCAGTATTTGGTTCATGTTTCAGGCTATTTTAATGATTATAGAGAGCAAATTGGAGAGATAGATTTTGATGATGGCAGAGATATTCTTTATACGACTTATACAAATAATGTTTATGGCGAAATAAAAGGATTGGAATTTTCTTTGAGAAAGAGATACGGTAAGCTTTTTAAAGGTTTTTTGGCGTATAATTTAGAGACGGGTTCTTACGGTAAGCTTGGATATGAAGACGTTCAAATGAAATCTAACCCTGACTTTCGTCTTCTTCTCACTTTTAACACTCCCGGTGATTGGGGAAAGATATTAAAGAATATTTCCGCGAGTTTTCTTTATACGAGGACAGGCGGCAGTTATTTTAGCTTTGATCCCTATGCCGAAGATCCCTTTTCTCGTGATGATCCGACTTACGTGAACAATCTTAAATGGCAGGATGAAAATTACTGGAATTTGCGCTTGAGTAAAAGTTTATCGTCCGGAAGATTCGATTTTAGCTTTTATGCCGAGGTTAATAATATTTTTGACGCCAAATATATAACAGGTGATCATTGCTTCAAGGTTGATTCCGCAAACGCTGATAAGATAGATTATTTACGTTCTCTTCATCTGCCCATGTATAGGGACGAAAGATATGCTTCGGATACTTTGCTTGTTGGGGGAAATGATAAGGTGGGAGAAGTCGATAAGGATTATATAGATAAGCCGGCTCTTGAATATTTATATTACACTAATCCGAGATTTCTGAGATTGGGTTTAAGAATTGACTTTTAAACTTTATACGGAGAGATACACAAAAGAATAGTATTAGAGCAGTGCAAGTTAGAAGATCAGGGATTAAGAGGTAAGTTTTCCCTTAATCCTCGCTTGACTTCTCGCATTTCTCCTAATCCTTTATTGACTCACGTCTAATTATTCCGGTTTATATAACTCCATACTCTGGAATCCGAATTTCATTACCATTTTCCTTAAAAGGGAGTTGAATATAAAATGCGATTTCATATTCTTTGAGTATATGTTTCTCCTTAATTTTCTTGTCTTTTTGCGGTAACGTTTTTCGAAGTTATCCGTTGATTTACACAGTACTTCAGCCAGAATAAGAGCGCTTCTGAAAGCATAACTGATGCCTTCGGCAGAACTCGGGCTTATCCAGCCTCCAGCTTCACCCAATAGAGCGATACCTTTCGTCCCGGTAGAGAGTTGGCGTATGCTTACGGGTCGTAAAATGAGTGCGCCTTCTCTTTTCGTAGCCTTACCGAATTGAAATCCAAAATCTTCGAGCTTTTCTTTCAACAGCAAGAATTTTCCGGGAGCTTTATCGTTCGGATTTAAAGCCGCTCCGATAATGAGGTGTTTCCCTTTGGGTATGGTCCAGCAGTAATAGTCGGTAATTTCCGGGTCAAACACCGTGGAAAAGTATGGGGATTTACTGCTATCGGCTTCGACCCATTCCTGGATAGCGAAATATGGTCTTGAAGAATGGCGCTTTGACACCGATTGTTTGTGTACCAGAGAGGATGCCCCGTCCGCTCCGACTAATATTTTCGTTTTATCTATATAGGTATTATTTTTATCAGTAAATTTTATTTTGAAACTGCCATTTTCATATTCATATGATTCGAAGTTGCACCCAAGTCTTATATCAACATTAAGTGGGACCATTGATAATAACCAGCAGTCAAATTTCTGTCGGTCAATGTTTATGTAGTAGC
>CAZQNI010000011.1:0-14107 GCA_964594255.1 uncultured bacterium
TGAGAAGTGATGTGATTAATGATTATTGCGGTGTAGGTACTTATATAAAAGAAGCGATGGAGTCTGATATAACTCTATTTATTTAGAGGAGATTAGATATGGAAAAAAAGACAATTTATCTGGATAATGCAGCTTCTACCAGGATGGATGAGCGGGTTTCGGAAGCGATGAAGCCGTATTTTTTTGATGTTTATGCTGTCGCGACTTCCGAATTTGGATACTCCCTTGGAATAGAGGCAAGAGAGACTTTAGATAGTGCAAGAGCAAAGATACTTTCTGCTTTAGGAAATCCCGGAGGAAGATTGCTTTTTACCTCAGGGAGTACGGAATCCAGCAATATTGCTATAAAGGGAGTGGTTAAAAAGCTGTCCGAAAAGAAAGGAAAGCATATAATTGTATCTAAAATAGAAGATTTTCCCGTTTTGAACAGTGCGAAATCTCTTGAGCGGGAAGGCTTCAAAGTTACTTATCTGGAGGTAGATAAATACGGTTTTATAGATTTGAATAAGCTTAATGAAGCAATCAATGAGGAGACGGTACTGGTTTCAATCCAGCATGCCAATCAGGAAATAGGAACCATTCAGGATATAAAAGAAATAGCCGAGATATGCAATAGGAATAATGCAATCTTTCACACTGATGCTACGCATTCTTTCATGAGGGTTCCTATTAATTTGAATGAATTAGGTATAGATTTGCTAACGGTGTCCGCGCATACGATTCACGGACCGAAGGGTATCGGAGCACTTTATGTAAAAGAAGGAGTTCCCCTGGCTAAGTGGATTGACGGCGGTTTCCAGGAATTTGACTTACGGGCGGGAGTTGAGAATATTCCCGGTGCAGTGGGTTTTGCAAAAGCAGTAGAACTTATAACTGAAGAAGAAAACGAGCTGCTTCAAAGTCTGAGGGATTACCTCATAGAAAAAATCCAGAAAGAGATTTCGGATACAATTTTAAACGGTCATCCCGAAAGAAGAATACCCCATAATGCCAATATAACTTTTCATTATGTTGAAGGCGAGTCTATTACACTGCATCTGGATATGAGAGGTTTTGCTGTAAGTACCGGTTCTGCTTGTTTCAGCAAATCTCTTGAGGCGAGCCATGTAATACTGGGTATCGGAGGCAATCACGAAAGAGCTCATGGTTCTGTTCGTTTTAGTTTTGGAAGATTCAATAAAAGAGATGATGTCGATAAGATAGTAGAGGCTCTTAAGGATGTGGTGGGACGTTTACGTGAAATTAGTCCTCTTAAAGGAGAAAAGCGAGGTAAAAAATGAAATTTCCATATAATGAAAAAGTACTTGAGCATTTTAGAAATCCCAGGAATGTTGGAAGTATTGAAAATCCGGATGGGAAATCTACCGAAGGCAGTCCTGCGTGCGGAGACATGGTTTCGGTTTATATTAGAGTAGATGACGAGACAAAGAAGCTTAAGGATATAAAGTTTGAGTCGTACGGTTGTGCTTCAAATATAGCTACCGGTTCGATAATTACCGAACTGGCGAAAGGGAAAACTCTTGAAGAAGCTAAAAAGATAGACTGGAAGGAAGCTTCGGATGCTCTTGGCGGGCTACCCAAGATAAAAACGCATTGTTCCGTGCTTGCCGTGGATGGTCTGCGGGCTGCTATTCAGAATTACGAAGAGAAACACGGGCTTATTAAGGAAAAAATTCCGACAACTAAGGAAATCGTATTAAAGAGATTGAAACATGTAATGAATCCTCTTGCGGGTTTAGACCTTGTGAGAACGAATTTAGTTAGTAATATTGAAGTAGAAAGTGGAACGGTGAAAGTGGAGGTAGGTTTGCCAGAAGAGCATCAGTTCGCGAACAATATAAGGGAAGAAATAGTAGAAAAGCTGGAGAGTCTGTGGGATGTTGAAAAAGTGGTTGTTAAATTTGTCACTTAGTGGAGTATATGTAATATGAAGTTTTCAACGAAGACAAGATATGGCATGAGAGCGATGATTGAACTTGCTAATTGTTATAAAGATAAGCCGATTCTTTTAAAGGACATTGCCGCTCGGTTGGAAGTTTCTATGAAGTATCTTGACCATATTATTTCTTCTTTGAAGGCAAAAGGGTTAATAGTCAGGGTGAAAGAGGGATATATTCTTGGCAGACCTCCGGAAAAGATAAGCTGTAGTGAGATAGTTGATATCCTCGAGGGTTCTTTAAATCCCGTTGTTTGTATAGATTCGCCTTCAGTTTGCGAAAAATATAGGAAATGTAAAGCTAAAAAAATATGGGAAAAAATTGGTACAACTTTGCATGAGACATTAGAATCTTTTACTTTAGAGGATTTGATAAACGGTAATATCTAAAAAATTCTAAAGGGGGAGAAATGGATGTAAAGCATGTAGAAGGAAAAGATAAAGGAAAGATAATGCTTTATGCTATATCTACCTGTGTATGGTGTAAAAAGGTGAAAAGACTGTTGAACGGTCTAAGCGTCGATTATAATTACGTAGATGTCGATCTTTTAGATGAGGAAGAGAAAGCAATAGCGGAAGAGGAAGTTATCAAGTGGAATTCTTTATGCTCTTTTCCGACGCTTGTAATTAATAATGAGGAATGTGTGGTCGGTTATGATGAAGAAGAAATAAAGAGGAAAATTTCCAATGAATGAAAATAAAATACCAAAAGAGCAAGTCGATAATCTGTATGAAAAGTTGGATAAAGAGGCCGAATCGGCGGGTTATCATTTAAATCCCGAGGAAGAATTCACAAGAGATTTATTGGATGGTCTCCTTGTAAACGAAAAAAGATATGGATACTGGGCATGCCCGTGCAGGCTTGCGTCCGGAGAAAAAGATAAAGACCTGGATATAATATGTCCCTGCGATTACAGAGACCCGGATCTGAACGATTATGATACTTGTTATTGCGCTCTTTACGTGTCACAGGCGGTTGTCGACGGAGAAAAAGAAGTAAAAAAAATACCGGAGAGGAGACCTCCGAAAGAGGAAAGAGAAAAAATGAAGAAAGAATCCGGGAATAAAACAGTTGGTATATCAAAGTTGTCAAAACCTGTATGGCGTTGTAAAGTTTGCGGGTATCTCTGCGGGCGGGATGAGCCCCCCGGGGTTTGTCCTATATGCAAGGCTAAGAAAGAACGTTTTGAGAAGTTTTTGGAATGAAGAAGAGGTAAATAATAAAAAATTTTAAAGAATAAGGAGTAAAGCATATGGGTATTACTACCAAAAAAGGGGACGACGGTATGACCTCTCTTTTAAATGGCAAGAGAGTGATGAAGAATGACCCATGGGTAGAAGCTTACGGTACTTTAGAAGAATTGTCTTCATTTCTGGGAGCGGCAAAAAGTCTAATTAAAGAGAGGAAGATAAAAAAACTGTTGGAATCTATCCAGCGGGATCTATTTGTTATTGGGTCGGAAATAGCTGCCGCCGAGGCATCTTTTGCTAAATTAAAACAAAAAATAAATACTGCGGAAGTAAATCGCCTCGAACAGGCTATTACTAGCTTCGAAAAAAAGGAAATATTTGAAGAGTGTTGTTTTTACTTATCAGGGGACAGTTTTGTTTCGAGTATGTTTGAGATTGCTCGCACTGTTTGTAGGAGAGCGGAAAGAAATATTATTGCTCTTAAGCAAAAGAAGAAAGTAAAGAATAAAAATATATGGGTTTATCTAAACCGGGTATCGGATCTTCTTTATTTGTTGGCGCGGTTTTACGAAAAAAAACACACGAAATTTCAGTTAAAAGAGAAAGTATGAAAACTCAAAATTTACCGAAAAAGATAAGAAAAAGAGACGGAACGATAGTTGTTTTCAAAAAAGACAAGATTTCAAATGCGATAAAGAAAGCAGCGTTTACGGTTGAGCAGGATAGTAGGAAAGCAAGCAAAATTGCCTCTCTGGTGACTAAAATAGTTTTGGATAAATCGAAAAAATTCCATAGAAGAAAAATTGTTGGGGTGGAAGAGATTCAGGATATTGTAGAGTCGACTTTGATGAATGAAGGTTACAGTCAGATCGCTAAAGCATATATACTATATCGTCAGAAACGAAGTGAGGTACGGACAGCAAAGTCCGTTTTAGGACTTAAGGATGACCTTAAACTATCTCTTAATTCGCTGGAGGTTTTAAAAAAGCGTTATCTTTTGAAGGATGACAATCAGAATATAATAGAAACACCCACTGAACTTTTCAAGAGAGTAGCATATAATATTAGCCTTGCGGAAGATAATTTTAAATCCCGTTATAAGCGAACTGATGTGGAAGAGACGTTTTATAATATGATGAGAAATTTAGAATTTATGCCGAATTCTCCCACTCTTATGAATGCGGGTACTTCATTAGGTCAACTGTCTGCTTGTTTTGTACTTCCTGTTTATGATTCTATAGATGGAATATTCGAGGCATTACATAGTATGGCAAAAATCCATCAGTCCGGAGGGGGTACGGGATTCGACTTTTCTTATCTTCGTCCCAGGGGAGACATAGTGAATTCAACCAAAGGGGAAGCTTCCGGGCCTGTTTCCTTTATGAGTATTTTTAACAGGGCGACAGATGTCATAGTCCAGGGGGGAAGACGACGCGGTGCAAATATGGGAATTTTACGATGTGATCATCCTGATATTGTAGAATTTATAGAAGCAAAAATTGGTGGTAAAGCATTTTCAAATTTTAATTTATCTGTGGGAGTAACCGATTTGTTTATGGAAGCTGTTAAAAAGAATCGACGGTTCGATTTGATAAATCCACGAACGAAGAAAAAAGAAAATAGTATAAAAGCCAAAACATTATTCAACCTTATCGTGAATGCAGCCTGGAGTAGCGGAGACCCGGGATTGATATTCCTTGATGAAATCAACCGAAAAAATCCGACTCCCCCAGTAGGAAAGCTGGAGGCAACGAATCCCTGCGGAGAGTTACCGCTTCTTCCTTATGAGAGTTGCAATTTGGCTTCTATTAATTTGTCGAAAATGGTAGAACATAGAAAGTTGGATTGGGGTAAACTTAAAGAGGTTATCAGATGCGGCATTCGTTTTTTAGATAATGTGATCGAAGTCAATAAATTTTCTCTTTCCGAAATAAAAGAAATTACTTTTGCCAACAGGAAGATAGGATTGGGTGTAATGGGCTTTGCCGATATGCTTGTGAAACTTGGTATTCCGTACAATTCTCCAAAAGCCGTAACTTTTGCCCCTAAGCTTATGCGTTTTATTCATAAAGAATCTATTGCCGCATCTTCTATGTTAGCAAAAAATAGAGGAGTTTTTCCGAATTTTAAGAAATCTATTTATAAGGAAAAAAATCTAAAACTCCGTAATGCCACTGTCAATACCGTAGCTCCCACCGGTACGATAAGTATTATCGCGGGCTGTTCTTCGGGTATCGAGCCGATTTTTGCTATTAGTTTTAAACGTAATGTCCTCTCGGGTACAAAACTTTTTGAAATACATCCTATATTCGAAAAAATTGCGAAAGACAAAGGATTTTATTCACAGGAAATTCTTGCAGAAATTGCTCACAGTGGCTCTTTGCAAAAAATAAAGGGAATTCCTAATAAGGTTAAAAGAGTATTCGTTACCGCATTTGATGTCAGTCCCGCCCAGCACCTTAAAGTCCAGGCTGCGTTCCAGGAATATACGGATAACTCCGTGTCAAAAACAATAAACTTGCCTAACGATGCGACCGTAGATGAGGTTAAACGAATATACACTATGGCTTATCGGTTAAAATGTAAGGGGATAACTGTATACAGATACGGCAGCAAAGAAAAGCAGGTATTATCATTTAATTACGGAACAAGGGAATATCGGAGGAGAGCCGGAAATACAATTACCGCTGATCCCGAATATTCCGGCGGATGTATTTCTGGAAAATGTATTTTTTAATATGAATATGAAAGGACCAAAAGAAGCGAGCAAAAAAATCTTAAGCTTATATTGGAATCTTAGAAAGGGAAAATAAATGAAAGAACTAAAAGGTATTAGTGCAAACACGGGTTTAGCTAAAGGAATTGCTGCTGTTTATACCGAGGAAGTGGAAGAAAATATTCCGCATTATATGATTGAAGAGGAAAAGATAGAGAAAGAAATTAATCGTTTAAAAGAAGCTTATGGTAAAACAAAAGAAGCAATAGAACAAATGCTAAAAGCATCCGAAAAAATATTCGGAAAAACCGGCGAGGATATATTTTCCGCTCATGGTACTATTTTAGAGGATGAAGCATTATTTGAGGAGATTGTTTCTCTTATAAAGAAGAGACTGATTAATGCGGAACATGCGGTTAATGATGTTTTTGATAGTTATCAAGAAAAATTCAAACAAAGAGACTTTCATTTTTCGGAAATGACTCATGATATTGTTGATGTCCGAAATCGTCTGCTTTCTTCTTTTGATGGCATTTCAGGTCAGTTTGAGTGTCCTGAAGGTGAAAGGCAACCTGTAATCGTAGTTTCGAGAGCTTTAAGTCCTTCTATGGTTTTGAATATTGCTAAGAGTGAAGTGCTGGCTTTCGTTACCGAAGAAGGAGGTCTTACGTCTCACGCAACTATTCTTGCTCAGAATTATGGTGTACCAATTATTTTTGGTATCGAGGCTACGGAAAATATTGAATGCGGGGATAAAGTTATAGTAGATGCTTCTATGGGTAAAGTTTTTGTTAACCCCGGTAAGAAAACAGAAAAATATTACGATAAAAAAATAGAAGAAGCGGAGAAACGAAAGCAATTCTGCATGGTTAAAGAGGAAACCCCCACGCAGACAAAAAAAGGAGTACGGCTTACATTAAAAGCTAATATCAGTTTGCAGGCTGAAATAAAATTGCTCGAGGGTTTGAATTATGATGGGGTGGGACTCCTCCGGTCGGAATTTCTCTTTGCGAACCGTAACAAAGTGCCCTCTGAGGAAGAATGGTTCAAAGTTTACAAGAACATTGCTGAAGCTGCAAAAGAAAAGAGTGTGGATATAAGATTCCTTGATATTAGCGGAGATAAGATGCCGGCATATTTAAATCTTCTTTCAGGAGAAAATAGTGACCTTGGAATACGTGGAGCAAGGGCTATAGATATTTTTTATGACATATATTTAAGTCAGACCAAAGCAATGCTGAGAGCTTCAGCTTACGGGAATGTAAGATTATTATATCCGATGATATCGGATATCTCGGATATCGAGTCGTTTAGAGCGGTTGTGAATAAGGCAAAATCTGTCCTGACTGAAGAGGGAAAGAAATACAAAAAAGATATAAAAGAAGGAATAATGATAGAAACGCCGGCTGCGGCAGTTATGGCGGGAACACTTTTAAAATACGTAGATTTTGCCAATATTGGCTCGAATGACCTTTTAGAATATACTCTTGCCGCTTCGAGAAATAGTCAAATAATCGAAAAGAGATACCATATTCTTCATCCTTCCCTGATTCGCCTTATGGAAATCGTTATCGAGGAAACCCGAAAACATAAAAAGGAAGTATGTTTATGCGGTGAGATTGCAAGCTTCGAAGAATTTTATCCGCTTTTTTTGAGTATAGGTATCAGTAGTTTTAGTGTGGAGGCATCGAAGCTAAGCGATATAAAATGCAATTTGATGCACCTTGAAAAACCCGACAAATCATATCTGGATAAGTTCTATAAAAATCTTAAAAAAGTTGAAATTGAAGAATTTTTTAAAAGGTAAATCTTTTAAATTCCTAAAGGTTAAGAGTTGGATATTAAAGTTGACTTAAGGGAGGTAGAATGAAAGATATTTCAATTGTTTTGTCCGGTGAGGCTGGTCAGGGCATTCAAACCGTAGAGAAGATACTCGTTTCTACCCTTAAACTTTCAGGTTATTTTGTGTTTTCGGCGAGGGAGTTTATGTCCAGAATAAGAGGCGGAAGTAATTCCACAGAGATTAGAGTATCCGATAAACCTGTCAATTCCTTTGTTGAAAAAATAGATGTTCTAATTCCACTGGACGGGGAGGCTGTCGACCATGTAAAATGGAGAATAGATAAAGATACAATAATACTCGGAAAAAAAGAATTTATAGAGGGTAAAGCGGAAAAAACATTCGAAGTTCCTTTTACGGAATTGGCAAAAGAAGCAGGCAATAAGCTATATGCTAATACTGTTACGGTTGGACTTCTTTCCGGTATGCTCGGCGTAGATTTCTCTGTAGTTAAAGATTTTATAAGGGATTTTTTCAAGATGAAGGGTAAAGAGATTGTTAAGGGGAATATCGAAGCCGCTAAAAAAGGTTATGAATTAGGCGAAAAGATGGCCGAGGGAAAAGATATCGATTTTAAGTTAAAAATAAATGAAAAGGCAAAGGAGCATTTACTCCTCAGCGGCACCGATTTGGTTTCCCTGGGGGCAATAGCCGGGGGATGTAATTTTATTTCTTCCTATCCCATGTCTCCTTCGACCGGAGTACTTACTTTTCTGTCGGGTCAGCAGGAAGAGTTCGGGATAATAGCTGAGCAGGCGGAGAGTGAAATATGCGCTATTAATATGGCTCTCGGAGCTTTCTACGCGGGAGCAAGAGCTATGGTGACAACTTCGGGAGGCGGTTTTGCTTTGATGGCGGAGGGTTTGAGTCTCGCAGGCATGCTTGAAACTCCGATAGTAATTCATCTTGCTCAGAGACCCGGTCCGGCAACCGGTCTTCCCACGAGGAGCGAACAGGGTGATTTGCTTTTTGCTCTGTTTGCCGGACACGGAGAATTTCCGAGGATAATATTTGCTCCGGGTAAGACTGAAGATGTTTTTTATCTTACCCGTAAGGCTTTTGATATGGCGGATAAGTTTCAAGTTCCGGTTATTATAATGACGGATCAGTATCTCCTCGATTCTTCTTTTCTCGTTTCTTCGATAGATGTAACTAAGCTAAAGATTAAAAAATATTTTATAAAAACCGATAAAGATTATAAACGCTACAAAATGACTAAAGACGGAGTAAGTCCGAGAGGTATTCCTGGTTACGGTAAGGGTCTTGTAGTTGTCGATAGTGATGAACATGACGAGGAAGGACATATAACCGAAGACCTTGATTTCAGAACAAAAATAGTGGATAAAAGACTTAAGAAAATGGATTTAATTAAAAAAGAGATAGAGCCTCCGGAACTTATTGGTAATAAAAATTATAAAACATTGGTAATAGGATGGGGTTCTACTTATTACGGTATAAAAGAAGCTTTAAAAAGACTGGAAAACACAGAAATCTCTTTTTTGCATTATAAACAACTTTATCCTCTTCATCCTGATACCGGAAAATATCTTGAGAAGGCGAAAAAGACAATTTTGGTGGAAAACAATGCTACTGGGCAATTTGCCAAATTGATTAAAATGGAAACGGGAATACAGATTGATGACTCAGTATTAAAATACAACGGATTACCGTTCGGGGTGGAGGAAATTGTAAAAAATCTCCGGAGAATCGAGAAAAAGGAGGGTAAATAATGGATGCTAAAACCTATGATATGGGTAGAATAGATATCGCGTGGTGTCCCGGCTGCGGAAATTTCAGCATCCTTAAAATATTAAAAGATGCACTATCAGGACTCGATATAAAACCCGAAGAGCTGGTTATGGTTTCAGGGATAGGACAGGCTGCTAAGATACCTCATTATTTGAAAGGAAATGTATTCAATGGTTTGCATGGAAGGGCTCTTCCTCCGGCTACTGCTATAAAGGCGGTAAACAGAAAGTTAGTCGTAATCGCGGAAAGCGGAGATGGTGATATGTATGGTGAAGGAGGCAATCATTTTCTGCACGCTATAAGAAGAAACCCGGATATTACGAATATCGTTCATAACAACATGGTATACGGACTTACCAAAGGTCAAGCGTCTCCGACGAGTATGGAGGGTTTTAAAACACCGGTTCAGGTAAACGGAGTTATTCTCGAACCTTTTAATCCTCTGGCTGTCGCAATCAGTCTTGGTGCTTCTTTTGTGTCGCGTGCTTATTCGGATGATATAAAAGAAACTAAGGAGATAATAAAGAAAGCTATAAAGCATAAAGGATACGCGCTTGTCGATTTACTCCATCCCTGTGTTTCTTACAATAAACTTAATGATAGAAAATGGTTTAAAGAAAACACATACTATTTGCCGGAAGATTATGACCCGACCGATAAAAACGAAGCTTTCAGGAAAGCAACAGAGGAAGATAAACTCCCTCTTGGTATATTTTATATAAATAAAGAAAGAGAGCCGTTTGAGGAAAAACTGGTTGCTTATAAAAAGAATAAAAAACCAATGTATGAAAGAGAAGTCGATTTGAAAAAATTGGAAAATTTAATAAAATCGAAAAAAGGTTAGAAAAAGGAATAAATGAAAAAATTAAAAATAGCTTTTTTCGACGCGAAGCAATACGACAAAGATTTCTTTGATGAAGCGAATAAGGAATTTGGTCTTGATATCAAGTATTTTCAAAGCCGTCTTTCCGAAAACAACGTTATTGTTACCAAAGATGCCGACGCTATTTGTGCTTTTGTAAATGATATTATCAATAAAAAGGTAGCGGATGAGTTGTACGATAATGGGATAACTCTTATAGCTCTACGTTCCGCAGGTTATAATAATGTTGACCTTAGGGCTGTTTTCGGAAGAATCCATGTGGTCAGGGTTCCGGATTATTCTCCCAACGCGGTTGCCGAGCACGCTGTGGCTTTAATGTTATCCCTGAACAGAAAAATACACAAAGCGTATTACAGGACCCGGGACAGCAATTTTAATATAAACGGTCTTTTAGGTTTTGATATGGCCGGGAAAACTGTAGGGATAATAGGAACAGGTAAAATAGGTGTTCTCGTTTCTAAGATTCTAAGCGGTTTCGATATGAAAGTGATCGCCTATGATAAGTTTCCTGATAAGAAAAATGAGAAAAAATACGGTTTTACTTATGTGGATTTAGATACTCTTTATAAGGAATCGGACATTGTAACTCTACATTGTCCCCTGACCCCCGAGACAATGCATATAATAGATAAATCGAGTATTAAGAAAATGAAAGATGGCGTTATGATAATAAACACAGGTAGAGGAAAACTTATCGACACTGTCGATTTGATAGCAGCTTTAAAAAAGGGAAAAGTAGGAAGTGCGGGTCTGGATGTTTACGAGGAGGAATCGGAGTATTTCTTCGAGGATTATTCGAGTACTATCATCAGTGATGATGTGTTAGCCAGGCTGCTTACTTTTCCTAACGTGCTAATAACTTCTCATCAAGGGTTTTTTACAAAAGAAGCTCTGCAGAATATAGCCAAAACAACTCTTAGCAACATCAAGCTTTATTTCGAGGAGAATAAACTGCCGAATGAAATATGTTACCGCTGTTCGGAATTTGGTTCTGCGGTACCCTGCAGGAAAGAAAGAACCGGAAGTTGTTTTTAGGTAAGGTTTTTTATAATTCGAAGAAGAACCTTCCTCCCAGGCTTGCCGATAAAAACATATCTGTTTTTGGATAAAGGTTAAGGTAAGGAGAAAGTTCGAAGAAGGCGTCGAAAGGCGCGTCCGGAAAGAGATATACGAGTCCGACCGGGAATCGGATACCAATTTCGGTTTCATCTTTGAAAGCAAGTCTTCCGCCCATTCCGAAATACAGCGGTAGTTCTCCTTTTTCTACTTCTAACAATTTTGGATAATGATAGATGAAGTCACCGTTTATATGAAGATAACCTTCATCTCTAAAGGACCAGCCCATTGCACCGCATATTGCAGTGTTTTTGCTTGTCCAGTACTTTCCTGTAATACCGGTAGGGTCGCCAACAGCTATTCCCAAGCCCATACCATGGTGCGCAGCTGAATTTAAAGAGATCAATAAAATAATAAACACGAAAATTTTTTTTATCATTCTGACCTCCGTATTTGTTATGTGTTTAAGTTTATAGTAATGTGTAATTAATCAAAGTCAATGGAAACCACATAAATAAATTAAATACCAAAAATTAAAAAGCAAAATGACAGATTAAAATGCAAAAACTAAAAATGTTAGGACGCAGATTTATTAGGATTCTAAAGTATTTTTTCTTTTGTTGTTTTTTGTTAATTTTTGAACTTTGATATGTATTTTTGCATTTTGATATTTGATTTTTGAATTATAGAGATTTAGCTATACTGTATTTCTGTATTCTACTGTCAGATATCTACCCCCAGCGTTACCCTTATAATTATCCCTATCCCAAAAGAAAGGGCGGCGACACCGAGACTTAACAATGTCATCTCGAGGAAGCGTTTCCTAAAAGGTAAATCCTTTGCAATAGAAACGTAATAGTTGAAGAAGAATATAATAAATACCCCTACACATAGAGTTGTTATCAGAGCTGAAATATAATTGTCGAAAATAAAATATGGTAAAACCAGCAATAAAACCGTAATGATATATGCCGCTCCCGTGTAAAGTGAAGATTTGAGTGCTGTTTCTGTATTTCCCTCGGCTTTTGTCGAGAGATATTCGGAGGCTCCCATAGAAAGAGAAGCGGCAATACCTGTAATGATTCCGACGGCTGCTATAAGTCTTGTCTTTTGCAAGGCAAAGGTCAAACCTGCAAGAGTACCTGTTAATTCTACGAGAGCATCATTTAAACCCAGAACAATTGAACCAACATAGTTAAGTTTTTCTTCATCGAGTAAATCAATCAATTCGTTTTCATGTTTTCCTTCATCCTCGGCGATCTGTTCTGCTTCCGGGATATATTCAGCGATTTCCATGTAATTAACCTGAGCCTGTTCTTCTCCTTTTTCCATTAGTTTTATGGCGAAGGTGTACCCTAAGAATTTGGCGATTAAGGTAAATTTGAAAATTTTCCAGTGGTCCGGCTTTATATCTTTTTTTGTGATAGTTTGCCAGAATTTAGTATGTCTTAATTCTTCGTTTGCAATATCGAGCAAGACTTTTCTGTTCTTTTTATCTTTTACTAATTTCGCTATGTTGGAATAGATATGGTATTCGGTTATTTCATTCTTTTGAGCAGTATAAATCTGCTTCATAATATGTTCAAGCGCTTCTAATGATTTGCCCATCAAACCTCCTTATTGTTGCAAAAGTTTATTAAAGTTTTACTTCTGCATCAACAAATGCCTTTTCCAGCAGTTCAATGAGTTCCAGTTTTATAGCCCATTTTTTCAGATATTTTTTATCGAGTGAATTTCCCTGGATTTTGATTACTCCAATAACATCAAGCCATTGTCTCTCGGAAACTCTATTTCCGCTCTGGTACCAGTCCAATTTATTGATTATAATATCTTCAGGTGAGGCAAAGAAAAATTTGCTACTCGGGTCGTTTTCAACCAACGTGTCTTCCATTCTACGTTCAATAGCTTTTTGCTGGTATGGGTCATTTTTGTAAACAAATACGTCGATTTTTATCGCAGTTTCCAGGTGTATTAAATTAAATGAAGCATTGTTTTTAATTGCGTTTTTTATCATATTTTCATCTACATAATATTTTTTCCCAAGCTTACTTTTTAATACTGTAATATGATTCGGGTTTATATTAGCTATTATATCCGCATCAAGTGTAGTCCGAGGCATACCATAAATCGAGCTTGCCAGAGAACCGCCAATGTAGTATGATATATTTAATTCATTAAAAGATGTGATTACAGGTTTTAACGCAATCAATATATCGGGTGAGGTCATTTTTGTGTTTTGTTTAAATATTTTTGTACTTTTGCGGCTAAATCTTTACCGTAATTATATTCTATAAATAGTAAATTTATTTGTTCTTCGTTTAGGTTTTTGTTGGCTCTTTTGATTGCGCGTTTTGATAAATTTATTGCTGTTTCCGATAAAGAACGAATACGGGAGAATTTTTTTTCCGGTTTTTCTTTTTGAAGCAAAGAAATAAGAAATCTTTCCGTTTTGATATTTGTGTCCCGGGATTGTGTTCTCATATTTTTATTTAAATTAGGAGAGATTTGCTGTTTTGTCAAGCGATTTTTGTCTTTTCTTTGTTGTTTTTTATTTAAATACCTCTCCTGTTTCCTTTGCCCAGAAAACATGGTCGAGAGTATCCATAGGTATATTCAAATCTTTTGATAATTTTTTCATTTTTTCTTCTATCTCTTCGTATTTTTTCTCCGAGAGATTTTTGGGATATTCTTCTAAGACGCCTAGTTCTATTAGGTTTTTTAGAATATGTCTGTCCA
>CAZQNI010000012.1:0-1617 GCA_964594255.1 uncultured bacterium
TATTTGAAGTAAGAATCGTTCAGTTTAGATAATAGAGAAACACTCTATTTAATATAGACATGGTTGATTTTGAGGCCCTTGCTGGTCCTTCGAAAACCGATATCTCATCGATTTTATCTTCTGTAAGTCTTTTAGCCGCATCTTCAAATTCGATATTGATCATTTCATCAATTGGTTCCTTTTTGCATAATAAATAACTTAATATTTTAACGATTAAAGAGACATAATTATCAAGAAAATATTTGGAATTTATTTCGTTTAAATCTTTACAATCGCCTTCTTTTAAGTATACAGAGATGTTCTCGTAATTGTCATTTATCCATCCTGTAGATTCTTTATGCTCAATATCAAATATTTGTTTTCCTACTTTATATAGAGAGTGCTCAGCAATTTTCTTAAAAAAGCCCAGACTATAATCCAATTGTCCGATCCATGATAGCGAATTTAAAAACTCCGAATAATTAGTTGAACATTTTATCGAAGTCTCAATAATACCATCGAGTTGATATATTTTGGTACTTTTTAATTTATCAAAAAAATCCTCCAGGTGCTCTTTGGAGGCCTTGAGATTCTCTTTTGTTTCTTCGATTTCATCTTCTATCCTTTTCTTTTGTCCCTCGATTTCTGTAAATAGGCTAGCCTTAACGATTCTTCTGATCCTTCCTATAATATGGTCATAAGAACACTTGTTGGCTGCTTTTTTAATTGATATAGAACTTTTAAAATATTCTCTTTTCTTGCTTTTTGTATAAGTATCAAAAATCTCTTCTATATGAGTGTTGAAAATTATAAATGCGATTTTTAAGTCATGTAATAAATCCCTTCCTTGTTGAATGTTTGCAACATTGTCTGAACTATTAAAAAAGTTTTCTATATTTTCCTTGCTTTGATCAGATCCTGGAGGATATTTTTGCCAAACTTGCGTTGTATATTTATCTTTCCTTGATACCATTATATCCGCAACGTTTAAAAGCCACACATCGAACAAAAACTCCTTTCCCCCTTTTTTGATTTCCTTGATGTCTTCCTCGCTAATGTGCTCAGAGTCCTGTTTTCGTTTCCGTCTCCTTACATATCGTTCAATTCTTTCAATAAGATTTACAAACCTCATATAACCATTTTCTCCGGTTGATAACGTACCAAAAAGGTCGTGACAGTCGATCAGGTCAGCTATGAATAGCAAGTCATCCCTGTCGAGAAATGGGTCCTCTCCATTTTTGGGCTTCTTGGACTTCGGGGCAAGTTTTTCGGAAAGTTTGCTAAATTGATATAGATCTTTACTTTTATATGAAGATAATATTATACTGCCTTCCATTGCGTGTCTGTGATCCACAACTGATTTACCAATATCGTGGAAAAACCCTGCCAACATAAGTTTTAAAGTTCTACGGCTCGGGATTTCGTTAAAGCAAATATCTCCAGGTTTTTCCATCAAGTATTTTTTGAATATTTCCTTATATGTTTTACTATACGAAGTGATTAACTTTCCTTTACGGAAAAAGAAAATCAGGTGAGCCAAAGCAGCCACGACATTTACAAAATGATTGTAATTACCACTGTTCTTTGAATAGTTATGGAATTTGTTATTATCATCCTTATTGTTATTATCATCCTTAT
>CAZQNI010000012.1:1717-13877 GCA_964594255.1 uncultured bacterium
TTGTTATTATCATCCTTATTGTTATTATCATCCTTATGCAGCCTTAAGATATCGTGTATCGTGTCTTCATATTCTGAATATGGGATATTGTACTTCCTTTCCAGAAAAAGCTCGTGAAATTTATTGACGAATGGCAGAGGGATACTTTCCCCATTATTTCCGTTTTTATCGATTGAGGTATATAACCCTCCATCGCAGACTTTTTTTATGAGTTCATCTATATCTTCTTTAATCTCTAAATCAAAACCACTATTTTTACCATTAAATTTACTGTCAATATGATTCAAAATTTTTTTTATTTCGTTTTCTTCATCGAGTTCGCCAAGTTTATCTAATAACTCTTTGTAAGGCCAATATGCCTTTTTAACGGATTCAATACAGGCTTGAAAGCACTTTGATTTTGAGCTAATTATGTTATACAACATCCTTATTCCTCATTATATTATTTTATTAACCTCACATAATTTATGCATTATATCGAAAAAACAACTAAATGTCAATAGCAGCATTCAGGAAATACTAAAAAAATCCCTTTGACCATTATTAGCATTTTATTGTTTTTATGTTATATATGAAAAAGAACCTTGATATTATTATATTAGAAAATTACTAAGTGTTGAGATTTGTTCCTTGATGCATGGCAGATATTCAAAAATAAATCCTAATTACACAAATTTGACCTGGACGGAAATGTTACATAAATTGTTATTACTGTTTTTGAAGTCGTCTAAAAAACACAAGCAATGCAATTGTGGCAGTCAAAGTCGCTGCTCCCATGCCAAAATTAAGAGTAAGAAAGATTAAAATAATGTTATCAAACACATAACCTATCCCTCCAAGGATGCAAATGATTCCATTAGATATAAATGCATATTTAATCACTTTGTTCAATCGGCTCCCTGTAAATATAGGTGCTATGAAGAGACAGGATAAACTGAAAAAGAAAATCCAGCCAACCATATTTATTCCGGCAATACCCGATATCGGATTCGACTGAATAAATTGTTCCAGTCCGGCAATTTGTCCTTTGGCAATACTCAGTCTGACCGAACTAACCTGAACAAAGTAGTGGATACCTATGCAAGCGGCGAATATTGTCGCAAAAGAAACGCTAATTCTGCTCAAGATCTTTTTATCTTCCGAAGCATAATCATCGATGCTGTGCAGCATTATTAAGAATGCAGGAGCAAATAGAAGCATCGTAAATTGGGCTAAATACTTAAACGACTGATTATAGTTGCTCGTATAGGTTATATAATCAGCAAGGTTTGTCCACTGAAAAATTGGATTTATTTTAAAGATTGCCACGAAGCAAATTGTCCAAACAACAAAAGTAGTAATACAAACCAGAGATGCCCAATAGCCGAGTTTTATTGATAATGATTTCATTATGCGTTCCCTCCTTAGTTTAAATTAAAACAAAATAATTGTAGGGATTCACAAAAAAATGTCAAGGAATTTTTTGGCTGTAGGCGGTTTTCAAATCAATAATAACTATTCCACGAAAAACGTCTTTCTAAGGCGAATATCCTCTGAGGAGCTGCCAATTTGAATTTCAAATTCACCCGGTTCGACAATAAAGTCGTTCGATTTAATATCATAGAATGATAATTCAGACGCCGGAAGATTAAACGAAACGGTTTTACTTTCATTGGGTTTAAGAGTAATGCGTCGAAACCGTTTTAGCTGGCGGACTGGGACCTTTACAGATGCTTTTATATCACGAACGTAAACCTGAACTACTTCGTCGCCTTTGCAGCTGCCGGTATTTTTTACAGTACACCCGATTTTAATTGAACCGTCCCTGCTAATTTTGTTAGCACTTAATCTCAGATTACTGTATTCGAACGTCGTATAAGAAAGGCCATGACCAAATGGGTACAAAACGGGTTCCTCAAAATACATATAGGTTCGACCATAATTGATAATGTCATAATTGGCAAAGGGCGGCAGCTGATCGGTTGACGCGTAGAATGTTTCCGGGAGTTTGCCGCCCGGATTAACATCGCCGAACAGGACGTCGGCGATTGCCGTTCCGGTCGCCTGGCCGGTATACCATGCTTCGACGATTGCAGCAGCATCTTTTTCCGCTCCCGCCAAAGCTACGGGACCGCCGTTAATGAGAACAATAATGATATTAGAATTTACCTGTGCAATCTCTCGAACCAAATCTCTTTGAACTTGAGGCAATGTAATGTCCATCCTATCATTTTCTTCTTGAGAAATAAGGGGATGTGTTCCAAGAACAAGTATAACCAGATCGCTTTCTTTCGCGATTTCTTTTGCCTTGTCAAAATCTTGTTGACCAAGATCCCATACCAATCGCGCTGTTGCGCCAAGACTATTATCAAAATATTCGAATACAATTTTATACTCTTTTCCGGCTTTTAATTCTATGTTAGCTTTGTTGGGCTTTTCGCCATGTTCGGTCCAATCTTCAAATAACAATTGGTTGTCTAAATAAAGTCGTGCCCCATCGTCTGTTCTCGTTCCCAAAGAAAAAACACGAGTTTCCGGGGGTATTATTTTCCCTGTCCAACGAACCGAGAACTGATCATTTGGCACCTCAACTGCCGGGGATTTTTCACCCCAGCGAAAATTTATCATGGAATCGACACGTGTTAAAACAGGTTTACCTTCTAATTCCATGTTATTAAAATATTGCCCAATCATTCCTTTTTTGCCAGAGTCATCAATTTTTGCGAAATATTTTGTTTCGATTGGTTTTAAAAGTCCACCACCAACACCGCAGCCTTCTACATAGTTGACTTTAATCCCATAACTCGATGCTTTATTTTTTATACCCTCGAGCGGACTAATTCGGATTTTGGGCCAGCCACTATATATTCCCAATTGACATTCCTCTGCGTTTGGTCCGATTACTGCAATCGATTTTATTTTATTCTTATCCAGAGGTAATATGCCGTTATTTTTCAGAAGAACGATTGCTTTCCCGGCAGCCTCAAGAGCCAAATCACGATGTGCCTGACAGTCCAATTTTTCTTCCGGGATCACGCGGTATGGAACCATTTCCGGAGGGTCAAATTCGCCTAATCGAAATCGCGCGGAAAGCACGCGTTTAAGTGCTCGGTCAAGGTCTTTTTCTTGAATTAATCCACGCTCCAGAGCTTCTTGCAAATGACTGCTATAATAATTACCGCAATTTAGATCGCATCCCGCGAGAATACCGCGCGCCGCTGCCTCGGCTCCGGTTTCATAAAAATGATGCCCGGAAACCATATCGTGGATTGCTCCGCAGTCGGATACAACATAACCTTCGAATCCCCATTTACCTCGAAGAATATCGGTCAGTAAATAATAATTCCCGCAGCATGGCTCTTGATTTAATTCGTTATAAGCGCCCATAATAGAAAAAGCTTTGCCCTCAACGATTGTCCGCTTGAAACCCGGCATATAATATTCCCATAAACTGCGCATATCCACATCGGATGAACCTGAGTGGCGGCGTATTTCTTCATTGTTGGCGATAAAATGTTTTGGAGTCGAAACGGTTTTAAGGTAAAAAGGATGATCCCCCTGCATTCCCGTTACAAACGCAACACCCATTCGCGAAAGCAGATAAGGGTCTTCGCTGTAGGATTCTTCATTTCTTCCCCAACGTGGATCACGTGCAATGTTGACGGTCGGGCTCCAGTACGAAAGGCCCTTTCCCTCGATATTATTTTTTACACGTGCTTCATCAGAGATAGCTGTTGCTACTCGATGTACAAGATCAGGATCCCAGGTCGAACCTAAAGCAACTGCTTGAGGAAAAGAAGTTGTACCTATATCTAAGACTCCATGCAAAGCCTCGTTCCAATAATTATACTCGGAAACACCGAGACGAGGAATAGCATCTGAACGATTTACCAATTGACCTATTTTTTCGTCGACCGTCATCAAACTAACAAGATCTGAAAGCCTCTCAGTATAAGAGTTCGGTTTAAAAACATTTATTATAACAGTATCGCTTACTTTTTTATTGTTGGCTCCCGTGGCAGTTAATTTTAATAAATAATAACCCGGCCGTGGAAATGTTACTTTTGTCGTAGGCTTTGCAACATTGTGAAAACGAACCTTGGTATTCGCAGGACACGTCCACCGGGCAGAGATATCCTCCCCGGAAACACTTCCCTTAAGTTGAATTGTTTGAGTCTTTTCCCAGTTGACAAATTGGTTTGTTCCAGCATCGATTTTGATTTCATGAGTTTGAGAAACGACAAGTAAGGGTATAAAAACTAAAATTAAAGCCATTCCAATCAAGTATTTTCCAGACTTTTGATTCATTTCATCCTCCGTTTTTTGCACCTTATTTTACGAAATAATATAAAAAACAGGAATAAACGTCAAGGATTTATTAGCTGGCGGCGGTTAGCTTTGAACAGAGATTTGATCTACTCATTTTCTGTATTAAAAAATCAGTTACGGATTCCTATTCCAAGCATGATTATTGGAGAAGAATCAAGAGCATAACCTTCAAGAAAACCGGGAGATTTATATCCAAGTTCTAAAATGGCTAAAATTGGGTATTGTGAACTTGTAAAATTATAATAACCTCTAAGCGAAAAAGCACCGCCTAATCCTCCGCCTTTTAAAGTGATAGAATTTTCCCCACCTATTTCTATTTCGGGTTGTTTCCATATATCGAGTTTCCCGTCCAGAGAAAATCGTTTGTTTTCATATATATTTTGAAAAAAGAGCCCAATACCGCCCCAGGATTTATAGAATGTATTATCGCCAATCCTTAAATCAATCAAGAAGACCGTGTTTCTTGCCCGGAAATAGTTTTCCAAATGATATTCAGGTCCGAAGGGTGCAAGTCCCATCCTAAAGGAAGGTAAAT
Organism: uncultured bacterium; assembly: GCA_964594255.1. Taxonomy (GTDB): domain Bacteria; phylum Hydrothermota; class UBA3072; order UBA3072; family UBA3072; genus JAFGHJ01. Next base: position 6,561 of record CAZQNI010000012.1, read on the forward strand.
AGTCAATTCCTTTAATACGAAACATGGGGAATTTAGTGGAATGATTACCATCCCAGATGTAGGTTTTTAACTGTGTGTACAGAGCATAAAAAAGAAATGGATTAGCAAGGTTTATAATATTACGTTTTTTTAGATCTTCGGGATTCATCAGCAAATTATTAACATCGGAATATCCTGCGTGGCTATTAATCAATATTAGATATTGGGCCACATCGTGTCGTAGGATATCTTCTCGTGTCGTCTGAAAATATACAAGATTAACCATAAAAGAGAACAAGTAGAGAGATGCTTCCCGATAATAAATGTCTCCTCTTGCCATCCAACGGAAGAACAATTCCCTGTTCATTAGAGATTGGACTTCCAAGCCACCTGAAAAACGAGCGAGCGATTCATGGTCGCTATACACCCTGGAGCTGGAGGGCGAACCGATAGCAGCACCTCCGCCAGTGCCATAAGGAAGTGGTATTTTGATTTCATAATGCACATTTTCCCAATCCTGTTCACGATACCGTGCTCCATGGCCGAAATATTCATGGGTAAAGGTAATTGAAAAATTATCCATGGGTAAGTCGATTAAAGTATATTTTGAAAGGCGGTATGCAACTCCGCCTGCCTTGCTTAAAGGTTTTTCTTCGGAGAATAAGCGCGGGCGAATATATCTGTCTTCCAATCTGGTTAACCCATTGTGAATAGCGAGAATTGTTTCATCTCCGCTTCGCATGGATAATTTTGTATCGAATAGGGCTGCAGAGTACGTCGTTGGCGAAGTGATTCCGTTTGTGGTTAAAGAATCGATTCCACCTGTATCGGCATATGCAATTATAAAGAATAGGAATAATAATAGGTACGATGCTCTACATTTTAACATTTATATTCTTCTCCTTTTCATGATTTCAATTGTAGAGATTTCCTAATAAATGTCAAGATTAAATTTCCGCAACAGCGGAAATAGTTAATTAGTTGAGTTGTTGAGTGGTTAATTGGTAAAAAATGCTAAAAGCAAATAGCTTTTTCTGAATTTTGACCCAAGAGGGGGAATCTATGCGGCACGACTCGGTTGTTAAATTCGAAGAATCTAAAACTCTGCCCCTTCCACTTCATGATTTCTCAATCAAAGTAGTTTAAGGCGAATTCCAATTGACTATCGATACCGTTTCTGATGTTCTCTCTTGCCCCGGATATCAGAATATCGGGAACGATTCCATTCCATTCTATTGCTATACTATCACTTCTGCAAATTTCAACAGTTGATATACGGATAGATTTTCCGCTTGTTAAACCGTACTCATGAGGAGCGCTCGACCCACCCCCTGTAGTATCTCCCACAACAATTACATGTTCTGCCTGCTCTAATTCAGCAATAAAGTCTTCTGTAGCACTAAAACATACACCGTTAACTAAAATAACAATTGGATTTGTATATTGATATTCTCCGTATGGGTTAATAAGTGTACGTTGGGACCATTCACCATTTCTCCTTACAGGTAACGTTAAAATGGGTTCGGAAATCAATCTTTGTATGACTATTCGTCCCATTAAGTCACTTCCTCCTCCATTATTTCTTACGTCGATAATCAATCCTTTTGTATTTCTTACATAATCTAAAGCAGAATAGAAGTCTCTTTCAGTCCAGTTGTTATTACGGAAAGTGGTTATATGTATATATCCTATATTATTATTAGTTATTCCATATTCTATTTTTTCATTTCCATCCATTCTTAATTCGGATGTAAAATAATTTCTTACTACTAAGGGACTATATGTATCTTTATCTTTTATTTCTCTTCTCGGAATGTAAGTTATAATATACTCTCCTCCTTGTGTACTTAATCCAACGTGTCCGTCCCGCAATTCCTTTAACATATTAAATAAGACTTCAAAGATTTCATCTCCGGAGGACTCTTCGGCCTGTTCTCTGTAAACTTCATAAAGGCTATCCCAATTTATTTCTTTTAGCTCAAAAAAGGGATATACCGCATCTACTATTTCCCATGTTTCCTCAAAATCTGTTAAATTATAATTATAGGTATTCTCCGGAACAAGAAGAGATTCGCAGAAAAAGAAAACATAACATAAAATTATCGTAATTGTCCTTAAAAAATATTTCATAATACAATTTTCAAAAGAATGAATACATTATTTGAGACCCCGATACAATAATCCCATGAAGTCATTCTTAAAATATAATTTTCATATCCCAATCCCAATCCAACCATTTTTACCGGTTGATAATTTAATACAATTTTTGTGTTAAAGAATGTATTTGTCAGCAGCGTTTCGAACTTGGCATCAGAATCATCGTTATTTTTTTTACTTCCGAAGGATAGTATCCCTAATTTTGAAAATATTTCGAAAGAAAATTTGTTGTTGAAAGAAGAACAAAACAATCCATCTATTCCTAAATGCAAAAAACCAGCCATGGAGTTCAGGCTATTTCCCGCAATATTAGGGGAATTTTCAAGAAAAGAAATTGAAATAGAAGGACCAAGATATAGAGTCGATTTATTATTATTCATGGTTTTATAGAGATAAGCTTGGTGTAGGGACATATGTTTATTTTTGGAAGATATATTATTGTTTGTTAATTCATTGCCAAATAGATATTCTATTCCCAATTTGTATAAATATCTTCCGTGATCTTTCGACCAATATGCTGCAAAGCAATCGGCTGTACCACTATATTTTTCATCAGAAATATATTCATCTCTAACGCCGATTTTTCCTTTACCATAATAAAGGAAAAATCCATTGTTTGAGTGTTCTTTGGGAGAAACATCTTGAGAATATAAAGTAACGCTAATGAAAAATAAAATTTTTACTAATATAAGTTTATTTCTCATAAGCCAAAGAATAATCTATCTTTTTATTTGTTATATTGAAAATAGGTTGAGCATATTCAGATATATTTTTAACTGTGTCTATAGAAATAAAGTTCATACATATCCTCCTTTTAACAAGAATTATCTTTTTTATAAAGCTAATTGTAGAGATTTTAGAATAATTGTCAAGGAATTTTTTAGCCGTCAGCCCAACCCTAAAAAATATTTGAACCACAAAGCTCACAAAGATTGTTTTGTTTTTGCTAAATCCTATATCCCAACGTAACTATTTAACCATTCAACAATTTAACTACTTAACTTAGATTCGTAGAATCTATGGAATCAAGGTCTGACCCTGTTAATATGAGCTTTGTGGCAATTTTAGGATTTGGGATTTAGTTAAAACAAAATAAAACCTCTGTGTTCTCTGTGTGTAATTGTGTCTTGAGTCACTAGTCATTAGTCAAAAGAATAAATAAAGTTAGTGGGTTGGTGTGTTGGTGTGTAAAAAACAGCCCAACTGACTAACCGACCAACAGACCAACAGTCAAAAATCTCTGTGCCTTTGCAAGCTTTGTGTGAGTAACCGAGTCATTAATCAAAACAAATAATAGCTGACGGCTATAAAAATCATTCGTGTGATTTGTTGTTACTCTGTGATCTCAAAATAAACAGTATCTAAAAGGCTTAAAAGATCAAAATCATCAAACAAAATATATGGATATACGGTTGTGTAATAGTTACCAACTTCTAGATTGTTTTGATGATATGGATTTGAATACCATGACACCGAATATTTAAGTGTATCATGTGGTAGTATTTGTCCACCAACAACTATAGCTATATAAGAATAACCTTCATCAGAAGAACCAAAAACAGTATCATCTTTGAATACAACAAAACGAACAATGGGTGGGGCGCCATGACCTTTGGTGTAGTACAAAACAGAATCTTGATTATTAATTATACCAAAATGAAAAAACACATCTTGATTAACATAAAAATTTGTTTTGATATTTCCCAGTGAGTCAGATAGATAAAAATATACAGTATCATTGGGATAATCGGTCACTTCCTGACAGTTTAAACAAAAGAGATATAATATAAGTAACGAAAAAATATATAAATACTTTTTCATAGTATACTTTAAATTTAAAAAATCATTCTCATAAGTCAAGGGGGAAGGGAGTCGTGAGTCACGAGTCTTCAGTCTCGAGTCAAAATAAAAACTACAAGTTCTACATGTTATAAAAATAAGCTCTTAGTGGTTGGCTTTTAGCTGTTAGCTTAAAAACAAAAGAAAATCTTTGTGGTCTTTGTGTCTGCGTGTGAGAATTTTTTTAATCTTGGTGTTAAGAAATCCACAGGTTTTCGGCGAAATCCCGGACATTATCCGGGAAAGACGGAAGTAATTTTTTTATCTTATTTTTTGAAAGCTTTTTTAAATCAATTTCATTCATTGGTATTGTCGCAATCCCTTTTTTAACCATATAAAGTTGATCGAGGAATGCCTTTTCCGGAGTGGCAATATAGATATCGCTTTTTCTCTCATATCCAAAAAACAAACTTTTTTTTATCTGTCTGAAAAGCACTTCTCTTTCTTCTATTTTATAGGTTTTTGTCCTTCTTGTATATCAACAGGGTCAGACCTTGAAATGTGAAAAGATTTTTCAGTAGTTAGAAGTTAGGATAAAAAAACAAAAAACTCTGTGTAAGTTATTAGGTCTTAGGTCTTTGGTTTTTGGTTTTAGTAAAGAAAGAAAATCTACCCATCACCACACCTTATCTCAATAGAATCATCTTCCTTGTATCGACATAGCCGTTATTACTCTTCATTTGATACAGATACACACCGCTTTCCACCTTATCTCCTGAGCAGTTTGTGCCGTCCCATCCTACCGAATGTTCACCTGCCTCCACTATTCCGTCTATCAATGTTATAACCTCACGCCCAAGTAAATCGTAAACCCGCAACGACACATCGATACCTGCCTCTGTAGACGGAACTATATATTTGATTTCTGTAGATGGATTGAACGGATTAGGATAATTCTGATTTAATTCAAAAGGTTTGTTATGCTGCTCTTCTATACCAGATGGCAAACGATATCGATATACGCTCGAGCCTCCGGTTATGTATAATGTCTGCCTATCCACATCCCCCCAATTACAATTTGACGGATTTACCGGAACAAGAATCGTATCGATACAAACACCAGCCGGCGATATAACCCATACGCCGCCAGGTCCGGTACAATAAAAATTCCCAGCAGGATCTACTTTCATTCCATCGGAATAGCCTATACCCGGTATCGTGAAAAAGACTGTTCTATTTGTGATTGTTGAATCATCGACAACATCCCAAACATAGATTATCCCTAGAGGTGATTCGTTTACATATAATTTTGACTCATCGGGTGAAAAACAAATACCGTTTGGTTTGTCGAATGTCGTACTGTCCAATACTTGAACATTGCCATTTTTGCTTATTCTGAAAACACCTTGAAAATTTAATTCTTTTGGCTCCCCAATCGGAATGTTAAAATCCGGATCGGTAAAAAAAATAGAGCTGTCGGATTTAACCACTAAATCATTCGGGCTATTGAATCTTTTCCCTTCGAAAGTACCAGCGAGCACAGTTATTGAGCTATCTGCTTCTCTACGTGAAACGCGTCTTTTTCCCATTTGAGTCAAAATAAGATTGCTGTCTAAATCGAATGTAAGACCATTTGAACTGTCTGACGGATTCATAAACTCAGTAACCGAACTATCAAAAGGCGACCACAAATATATCTTATTGTCTGCGATATCGCTAAATAAAAGTCCAACCCCATCCATCCATCCAAACTGGACCCTCCGGCTGCAGGAATCCTGTTGCTATTTGTTCTACTTGAGCATTTAACGGACTAATACAGCAAAAGAAAAACAAAAAAATGTAATACTTTAATTTTTTATTCATCTAACATCTCCTTTTTCAACAAACTCTTCATTTTTCATTTCATTAAATGTTACTTTATTTTCAAATAAAATCAACGGTAAAAACTCTGTGTTCTCTGTGAGTAATTGTGTCTTGAGTCTTGAGTCGTGCGTCTTGTGTTAAAACAACAGACAAAAAACTTTGTGGTCCTTGTGCTCTTTGTGGTTATGTTAGGGTATAGTATTTAGGGTATAGGGTATAGTAAATATTAAAAAAAATCCTGTAAATCTGCGTTTATCTGCGTCCTATTTTTTAGTTGGTTCGTTAGGTCGTGGGGTCGTTGATTTGGGTTTTTCGGTCCTCCGTCCACGGTCATCCGTCTTTCTTACCCCTCGTTACACATCAACCTATACGGGCAGAATTTGCAGTAATCGCCCGCGTCGGGGGAGAAAGAAATATCCGGGTTTACAATTTCATTTAATATAAACCCCAGTGCGTCAAGGAAGAAATCGATATTTTCGACTTGAAGGAAATTTTCCTCTCGTGGTTTTCTTATATTGAAAATCTCCGCCTGTATTTTTTCGAGCGGTATCTTATTGGCTTTCGAGTAAAGATAAGCATATATAGGTAATTGTAACGTCCTGATTTTTTTCTTTATTATATCCCTGCTAAGGTCAGCTTCGCTATCCTGCCTTTTGGCAGGCATTGTTATGGTTCCGGTTTTATAATCGATTACATGCAGGATGCCTCCTGCCTCTTCTGCTCTGTCTATCCTGCCTTTGAGTTTGAAGAAGGCTTCGCCTTCCACTTCAAATGCACTGGAGAGTGCTTTTTCAAGGTCTCTTATGAAAATATCTTCCTCCTCTGCGCGTATGCTTTCATATTCTATAAACCGCATTAAGGTATTGTTTATAATTTCCCGCAGGAGAATTTGTTCTCCTCCTTCGTGTAAATTTTTTTCAAGATATTTTTTAAGTTTTTCAGAGAAATCGGCTTTGTCGATAATGATTTTTTCACCCGTAAATTGAGTATAGTAATCTTTTAAGAAGTCGTGAATTAATTTGCCTATTGTGCTGCGTTCTATTTCTTCCTCGATATCCATGTATTCTTCGAGTTCGAGAGCATACCGATAGTAGAATTGCAACGGACAGCGGACGTAAGTATCGATTTTGGTCGGCGAGTATTCCATACCTTTCAGCTTATCTAAAACTTTCTCACTCTTTTTAATATCGCTTTTTTCTAAAATTTCTATCGAAGGTTTGAAGATTCTGTTATCGATAATCGAATTCTCGTTGTTTTTTTGCCTCTCCCAGACTATTTTCTCGATGAATCTCGATTTAATATTTTTATCTACGTCTTTTAGTTTTCCTTCTTTATATATTAAGTGAACTTTCCCCGCTCCTTTTATAAGGCGGAAAAAATTATGCGCGTACATCGATTCTTCTTCTTCGTACCCGGGCAGACCTCTTATTTTGCGCAAGCCGTGCGGAAGGAGGGGGTCGAACTTGTATAAACCGGGCATGATACTTTCGTTTACGTCGAGCAATATTACCTGTTCGAAATTCAGATTTCTGCTCTCGA
>CAZQNI010000013.1:0-13767 GCA_964594255.1 uncultured bacterium
GCGGTCTCTTATTTACGCTTTATTCGATAAAATTGAAAAGGTAAAAAAAGTTCACGTTTGTTACGGAGCCAAGAGTCCACTAGATCAGTGTTTTAAAGATGAGTATAAGAAATGGGAAAGTAAGAAAAAAGTTTCCGTCAATCTTACAATCGATAAGCCTCATCCGGAGTGGAAGGGCAATGTGGGTCTTGTAACCTGCCTTCTCGAGAAAGATTATCTAAAAAAAAGAGGTGTTGACATTTCAAACTCCTATGCCGTTTCCTGCGGTCCGGAAGTGATGTTAAAATTCGTGACGTTTAAGTTGCTCGATGTCGGCTTTAAGCCTGAACAGATTTATTTATCCATGAACAGGAGGATGAGCTGTGGTGTCGGAAAATGCGCAAGGTGTAACATCGGTCCGTATTATCTCTGCAAAGACGGGCCTGATATGTGTTACGCGGATATAAAGGATTATCCAAATGTCTTCGGTTGAGGAATATAGAACAAAATGTACATTCTGCTCTGTTCAGGATGATATTATACTGAAAAGAAAATCCACAAAAGCGGCCTTTTTCGAAAAAGGTTCTCTCTTTAAGCTCTATTATGACGAGAAAAGCAAAAGAGGTTTGTGCCCCAGGGGAAACTTTACTCTAGAACTTTTAAATTCTCCTTATCGCCTTAGAAAGGCAGAACTTTTCGGTGAAGAATGTTCGCTCGATGAAGCAATAAAAGGTTCTGTTCCGGAACTAAAAAGAATTATTGAGAAAAAAAACAATGTTGCGATTTTGTTAAGCGGTAATCACACGCTGGAAGAAGCATATCTTGCAAAGACGCTTTCTAATGAGTTAAATACTGAACTTCTGGGGCTTTTCCCTTTTGAGGATGAAGCTTTATTATCTATTAAAAATGACTTTTCTTTTAATAGTTTGAGTGAATCGGATCTTGTCGTAACTGTCGGGGATGTTTTTTCTATTTCTCCCACTCTCGCAAGACCGATACTCGATGCTCGCAGTAAGAAGAGAGGCAATCGTTTGATTTCTCTGGACATTATTAAAGGCAGAGTTTCACTTTTCGCGGAGCATTTTAATGTTAAACCTGGGTATATGTCTTATTTTCTGTCGGTTCTTCTAAATTTTCTTGAAGGTAAAAGTAAATTGAAATCAAATGAGACTGTTGCTGGGGTTTCCGCGATGAGAATAAAAGAAATGGCAGAGATACTCAAGAATTCTGAAAACGGCCAGATACTATTTTCCAATATTTATGGACATTTCACTAATCCATATTCAATTGTGGGTAAACTTTCAAGTATTTCGGAAATTACCGAAAACAGATTTGCCGTTGTCCCGTTGGGGCAAAATTCTCTTGGTGTCGGCAGAATCATCGGGGATTTTAATAACAAAAAAATTCTGGATGTATTGAAAGCAAAAAAGATAGAAGGTCTTATTGTTCTTGGCGGAGATCCTTTTGAATTTATTCCGAAATTCGAGGATATATTCGGATATTTGAATTTCGTTATGTCTACAGTTTTCTTTAAGGGTTCGAATTTATCCGAGTGTATTATTCCTTCGAATTTTTCTTTTGAAAAGAAAGGGTCTTTTATTTCTCTTGAAGAAAAAATTGTAAATTTAGGTGAGCCTGTTCCTCCGGTTGGAGATGCTATATCCGATGGGGATTTTATCAGTATTTTACTTTCCGCTCTTAGTGGAAGCGAGGCTAAAGCAAGAGTTTCCATCCCCCAAGGGCTTTCTTTTATTAAAGAGACAGATAATAAAATGCCTTCTTCCATAACTGATAAAAAATATCCTTTTACTGCTGTTGGTATAGGACTCCCCTTCCATCACGATAGGGGAGAAGTAAGTAGAAGAGTAAAATGGAATGAGCAAAAAAACGAACCTTATGTTTTTATTAATCCTTGTAGAGTTAAAGAGCTTTCACTTGGAAGTAAAGTTAAAATCGAGACGCCGAATGGTTCTTCGGTTTTTAAAATCGAGGATTGCAGTAATTTACCTTTTGATATACCTGAGGATATGATTGCCGTACCGGTGCATTTTCCTGAAAGCGCCCAACTCTTCTTGTGCGATTCTGATTCAGATGGTATTATATCTCCGGGAGCAGTCAAGGCAAGGATAGTAAAATGAAGAAGCAAAAAGCGAAAAGAGAAAAAAGAGTTGTTTTAGACGTTGACAGATGTATTTCCTGTCACGCGTGTGACGTTGCATGTTATGAAAGTCATTCGGAAAAATTCTGCCTTTCGCGCTCGAATTTCGATATAACGGTAGATTTACCGCTTCATTGTAAACATTGTACTGATGCTTCGTGTGTTGCGGTATGTCCTGTGGAGGCTCTGGAGAAAAGGGAAGACGGTGTGGTATATCATAATAACTTTAGATGTATCGGCTGTCTTTCCTGTACAATTGCCTGTCCTTTCGGTGTTCTTTCAGCAAAAAGGGTACGCCATATTATTTCCAAGTGTGACCTTTGTTATGATATGCTGGAGGAAGGAAAAGAACCAAGATGTGTTCAGACCTGTACCAGTGGGGCGCTCTCATTTGAAGAAATAACTTACGAAGATGAGAATGAGAGAGACCGAGTGGATGCTCGGGTTAAAGCTAAACCATGGAGAAGATTATGAGGTTATTTATTTATTATTTTGTTTTTCCGGGTTTCATATTTGCTTCCGTGGTTGGGCTATTGACAGTCTGGCTCGACAGAAAGGTTTCTGCCAGAATACAGTGGAGGTACGGTCCTCCCTGGTATCAAGGATTTGCTGATATTGGTAAGCTACTTTATAAAGAAGTTATCATACCGGAGGAAGCTTTCGGTTCGGGTTTTATGGCTGCTCCTCTCTTTGGGCTTGCTTCGGTTACGCTTGCGGTTACAATTCTCTGTGTTTCTTTTTTTGGTATGAGTGAAGGTTTCATAGGAGATATAATAGTTGTGTGGTACCTGTTCGCTATACCTGCAATAGCTCTTATTTATATTGGCTCGACTTCCGGCAACCCTTTAAGCTCGGTAGGGGTTTCCCGGGAGATAAAACTGCTTTTATCGTATGATTTGCCTATGATTATTGTTATTGTAATGATAGCTTCTAAAGCCGGCAGTTTTTCGATTAGGGCTGTTATGGAGTGGCAGAGAATTAACGGCTCTAATATATCGAGCTGGTATGGTATTATAGCTTTCGCTGTTGCAATATTCTGTATACAGGCAAAACTTGGTAGAGTTCCTTTTGATTTGCCTGAAGCAGAAACCGAGCTCGGTTCGGGAATCTTGATGGAACTTTCCGGAGGAGTGCTTGCAGCCTATGAGTTAAGTAAAGCCATAATGCTTTTCGGTTTACCCATATTTTTAATCATTCTTTTCTGGGGTAAGGGAATTATTGGTGGTGTTCTGATGTATTTGTTAATAGTTGTATTGCTTATATTGATAAAAAACACTAACCCCAGGGTTAGAATTGACCATGCTATGAAATATTTTTGGGGTTGGATGAGCGGAGCCGCGATTTTAGCGGGGATTCTTGCTTATTTCGGAGTTTAAATGGATATTTTGAAGAAATCTTTTAAAAAGTCCATATGGGTTTTCCACTTATCGACGGCTGCGTGTAATAACTGCGATATTGAAGTTTTAGAACTTCTTACGCCCCGTTATGATGTCGAGCGATTTGGTATAAAATTGGTCGGGAGTCCCAGACACGCGGATGCTTTGCTTGTTTGTGGTTCCGTAAATGCTCATGCAAAACCAAGGCTTCTTGAAGTTTACCGTCAGACGCCTAAGCCCTGCCTTGTTGTCGCTTTCGGCTCCTGCGGATGTTCTTCCGGTATTTTCAGAGACAGCTACTCGATTGTCGGTCCAGTCGATAAAGTGCTGAAAGAAGAAGACCCGGACGCGAAGATTGTTTATATTCCCGGTTGTCCTCCGAAACCCGAGGCAATGATTGAAGGAATAATTAAGGGTCTGGAGGCTATTTGATGAGTAAGAAAAAAAATGAAGAAGTTATGAAAGATTTGAAGAAAAAATTGAAAAATAAAATAATCGATATTGTGCAGCCAAGAGAAAAGAGAATATATATAAGAGTGGAACCCGAAAAAGCTCCCGGGGTTGTGGAGTATTTATTCTCTAAATATAAATGCAAATTCTGTACGGCTACCGGAATAGACATGAGAGAGGGAATAGAAATAATTTATCATCTAGCAAAAGAAGATAAAAATATGATTATAAATGTGAAAACCCTTGTCCCCTATTCAAATTTAGAGATCGATTCTATAGGCAAGAAAATACTGGCTTTCAGGTGGATAGAAAGAGAAATAAATGAAATGCTCGGAGTTAAATTTAGGGGGCATCCTGATATGAGGAGACTACTCCTTGCCGATTCTTTCCCGAAGGGTAAGTATCCATTGAGAAAGAGTTTTAAGCATTCCGATGTAACCGACGAAGATTACGATTATGAGAGGTCGGGTATATGAAACAAACAATAATCCCTCTTGGTCCTTATCATCCGCTGCTTGAAGAGCCCGAACACTTTAAGCTTTATGTGGAGGGTGAACGGGTTGTCGACCTTGATGTGGAGATAGGTTACAATCACAGAGGTATCGAGAAATTATCCGAATCGAAAACATGGGATCAGGTTCCGTATCTTGTGGAGAGGATTTGCGGAATTTGTTCTACTTCACATCCGATGGCTTATTGTCTGGCTGTCGAAGATCTTGTGGGTTGCGATATTCCAAAGAGGGCACAATTGATTAGAGTTGTTGTTTGTGAGTTGGAACGAATACATTCGCATCTCTTATGGGTAGGTCTTGCGGGACATTTTATCGGGTATAATACGGTCTGGATGTGGGCATGGAAGTACAGAGAAACGATTTTGGAGATATGTGAGAAGTTAACCGGAAATAGAAACCACTATGCTATGTTTAAACCCGGCGGTGTAAGAAGAGATTTCAATAAGGAACAGATAGAATATGGCTTGGAACGAATCGTTGAGATGGAGAAGCCTATTCGGTTGCTTACAGATGCTATTCTCGATGATCCCGTAATACATAAGAGACTTAAAGGAATAGGAGTGTTGACAAAGAAAGACGCGGTTCTTTATTCCGCCCTTGGTCCTACAAGTCGCGGCTCGGGAGTACCCTGGGATGTAAGATATGATGAACCTCTTGATGGTTTTAAAGACCTTAAATGGAAAGTTATTGTTCAAAAAGACGGTGATGTGTTCAGTAAAGGTGTAGTTCGACTTCTTGAATGTTTTGAATCTATTTCTTTGATAAAGCAAGCTCTTGTAAGCTTACCGGAAGGGGAAGCTATAGATGCCGATATAAAGGAAGTTCCAGTAGGAGAGGGGTGTGGACGTTATGAAGCTCCGAGGGGAGAAGTTTTTCATTACGTGCGTAGCGATGGCTCCAATATGCCTTACCGTCATAAGGTTAGAGCTCCTACTTTTAATAACCTTCCTACTTTTAAAGCTTCTTGTAAAGGTGAAACAATCGCCGATGTCGCTTTGATTACGGCTTCTATCGATCCCTGCTATTGTTGTACAGAAAGAGTTGCCGTTGTTGATAAGGATAATAACGAGAGGATACTAAGGGAAAAAGATTTGTTAAGGTTGAGTGTTGATAAAACAAATAATATTATGAAAAAATTAGGAAAAACTCCTCCTCTCTATAATATGGAGATATGATGTTTAATAATATTTTTTTATATCCGATTATAATCCCTTTTTTAGCAGGACTTTTTACTCTGATTGTTCCCCGGTTGAAGAAATTTAAGCAATTAGTTGCGGTTGCCGTAACTGCTTATCTTCTTATTTTTTCTTATCGTTTATTTAATTTGACGGGTGGGGTAGAGAGTTTCTTGTCTTTTAATTTCTTACATTACCGTGCGGATTTCATGCTTCAACTTAGCCAAATTAGTTGTTTCATGCTTTTATTTACCTATCTGTTCGGGTTTTTAATTTCTATATATCTTTTCGGTTCCCGCAGCGAAGTTAAAACAGGGGATAATCAATTCATGACGTATTTTTTCTGGACCCTTGCCGGAGCGTCTGGCGTATTTCTGTCTTCTAATTTATTATCCTTACTAATTTTTTGGGAAATGGTTACGGCTGTTTTCTTTCTTTATATTAATTTAGGGAAATCTAAAGCCACCTCTGAGGCGGCGCGTAAAACCTATGTTATACTAGGTTTTGCGGATGCTTTTTTCTTGTTTGGAATCGCATATATCTGGGTGACTGTAGGTACCTTAAATATAGATTTAATTTCCATTTCAACGGCGCAGGGGATTCTTCCCCGAATAGTATTTTTCTCTTTTGTGGTTGCCGCGCTCGCGAAAGCGGGAGCAATACCTTTTCATACCTGGATCCCGGCAATTTCAGAGGAGGCTCCAGCATCTTTGATGGCTTTTTTGCCTGCCTCTATAGATAAATTACTCGGTATTTATCTTTTTGCTATAACAATGTTAAAATTATTTAATGTCGAACCGATTTTAAGGTTTGTAATTATGTTTATAGGTGCTCTTACGGTAATTATTGCTGTTCTCATGGCTCTTATACAGCATAATCTTAAAAAACTGCTATCCTATCACGCAGTCAGTCAGGTTGGGTATATGGTTCTTGGTATAGGAACTGGAAATCCTATAGGAATTTTGGGCGGTTTATTCCATATGTTGAATCATGCTGTTTATAAAAGTGGATTGTTTTTGTGTGCAGGTGCTATTGAAAAAGAAGCTGGTACTACCGAATTGGAGAAATTAGGCGGACTGTATCGAAAAATGCCCTTTTTAATGGTTTCCAATCTAATTCTTGCTCTCGCGATTTCAGGAGTGCCGCCTTTAAGTGGTTTTGCTTCAAAGTGGTTGGTTTATCAGGGTGTTTTAATCGCAGGTCAGCCTGTATTTCTAATTTTAGCAATTTTCGGAAGTGCCCTGACTCTTGCTTCTTTCTTGAAAGTTATTTATTCTGTATATTTCGGAGGAGCTTCCGATATATATAACAGGGTAAGGAAACCTTCATTATTTATGGAGGTTCCTATAGCCGTTTTAGCTATACTTAGTATTTTCTTTGGTGTTTTCGCGGCATTTATTGTGAATCTTTACTTTGTTCCCATGGAGTTTGAAGTATTGGCTGGGCTAACTCCTTCCGGGGCTTACTCTGAGCTAAGTTTTGCTAATACTCTCTGGAATCCCTCTTTTGCTACCTTAGCAATGATTTTCGGACTCATAATTGGTATAATATTTTACTTTATCGGGAAGGTTTTTAATTACAGAGAGCAGCCCGTATTTACCGGTGGAGAGAGGTTTGACCTTGAGATGAGGAGATTTCCGGGAACCGGTCTCTATCTTACAATACTCGAACTTCCGTTTATTGGTACTTATCTTAAGGATAGAGATAAAGGTACTTATGATCTTTATAATATTATAGAAAAAGTTGGATGGGAGTCGATAGTTAAAAAGTTAAAGCATCTTCATGATGGTGTTCTGTCGACTTATCTGTCGTGGTGTATAATAGGATTAATGATAATAATGTTTATACTAATGAGCAGGTAGGGAAATTTATGGAGACGATTATTATTTTACATCTTTTACTTGGTTTTATGATAATAGGTTCTGTTATTACGATAGAAATCAGGAATATGCTTTCGGCTGTAATAGCAGTAGGCGCTGTGGGTTTTATCTTATCTATGGCGTTCTTATTTCTTGGTGCCCCTGATATAGCCATAACCCAGGTTATTGTTGAGGTTTTATCTCTAATAATACTTATTCGTGCAACCATAAATGTTGACAATGAAGCAATAGAAAAGAAGGAAGAGCACGTTCTTTCCAACAGAACCACTCTTATTTTTGTGGGAATAATACTTGTATTTGCCTGGTTTGCCTTCCATTCACTTCGTCCGTTTGGGGAACCTCTGATGAGAATTTCTAATTTTTATCTAATTCATGGACTTGCCGAGGTGGGAGCAGCCAATTTTGTCACTTCCGTTATTCTTGATTTCAGAGCATATGATACTTTTGGTGAAGCAATGGTGCTGTTCGTTTCGATAAGCGGAGCCTTCGCAATACTCCGGAGATGGAAGCGTGAACAACATAAGGATTTCCTGAGGATAGATAGGGAGCATTAGTATGAAGAAAAGAAAACAATCCGGAATGACTTTCATTGTAAAGACTATAACTAATTTAATAATTGGATTTATGATGGTATTTGGGGCTTATGTAGTTCTTTATGGTCATATAACGCCGGGTGGTGGTTTCCCGGGTGGTGTAATGATTGCCCTTGCTTATATATTGATAACTCTGGCTTATGGAAGGAAAGTTGTGGAGAGTATGGTGTCGGGAGTTGCTGGTTCAATCTGCGATGACGTTGGTGCGCTTGCTATTCTGATATTAGGAGTTGTAGGACTTTTGCTTGGAGGAACATTCCTGTTTAACTTTCTTCCCAAAGGGACTCCTTTTGATCTGTTTTCAGCAGGTCATATTATACTGTATAACCTGGCGATAACAGTAAAGGTAGGAATGAGCCTTTACATCGTTTTCTTAGCACTTGCTATTCTTCAGAGAGTTGTGACCGAAGATGAAACTCAGGAGGTTGGCAAATGACGCTTTACTTTCTCGATTTCGTTCTTTTAATTATAGGATTATACGCGCTTGTGGTGAAAAGGCATATTGTTAAAAAAATTCTCGGAGTCGCGATAATGGAATACGCAGTGAATCTCTTTCTTATACTTCTGGGGTTCAAGAAAGCTGGAATTGCTCCTATTCTTACAAAAGATATGGATTTGCAGACTTTTATTCAAACTGCTGTTGATCCTCTTCCGCAGGCATTGGTTCTTACGTCCATTGTTATAGGGCTCGGAACTCTTGCTCTTATGGTGGCTATGGCCATTAGACTTTATGAGCGTTACGGAACTTTTGATATGGAAGAAATTAACAGGCTCAGAGGATAGAGATGTCTGCTTTATTACCAATGTTTACGGCTATTCCGGTATTCAGCGCAATTTTGCTGTTGATTATAGGAAAGTTTGATAAAAAGCATTTTCCAAGGATTTGGTCTATTTTAACGTCTCTTTCGCTGCTGGTTATATTGGCAGTTGTCTGGGGAAAAGGTACGATCGTTCATGAGATGGGGGGGTGGAAACCGCCGTTTGGAGTTGTACTTATTAACGATTATCTTTCCCGTCTTATGCTGCTTATTGTTAATTCGGTGGCTTTTCTGGTAACGATTTATTCGTATGTTTACATGAAAAAATACGAGGATTATTTAAGATTCTTTACTCTGTTTTTATTTATGCTTGCTGGTATGAATGGGGTTGTGCTAACCGGGGATCTATTCAATTTATATGTTTTTCTTGAGATTGCTTCCATTGCATCCTATGCACTGGTGGGTTATGGAGTGGATGCTGAGGAACTGGAGGCTTCATTTAAGTATTTGGTTCTGGGAGCGCTTGCTTCAATATTTATTCTATTCGGTATTGGAATGATTTACTCGGTGACCGGTTCGGTTAACATGGCTGATATTGCCAGGTTTCTCATGCATAGTAACGGCGGCGATAAAGCGGTTTTGATGGCAATAGGTCTATTTATTTTAGGTTTTGGACTTAAAGGGGGTCTGGTTCCGTTTCATGCCTGGTTGCCCGATGCTCATTCTTCAGCTCCGGCTCCAATATCGGCAATGCTTTCAGGTGTTTTAATTAAAGCGTTAGGGATTTATCCTATCATTAGAATTTTTTACAATGTGTTAGATATGACACCAATTATTTCTACTATTTTTATCGTTATTGGTTCTGTTTCGATGATTGTTGGAGCACTTATGGGATCCGGTCAGATTGATATTAAAAGACTTTTTGCATTTCATTCCGTAT
Organism: uncultured bacterium; assembly: GCA_964594255.1. Lineage (GTDB taxonomy): Bacteria > Hydrothermota > UBA3072 > UBA3072 > UBA3072 > JAFGHJ01. The sequence goes on from CAZQNI010000013.1 coordinate 9,822, forward strand.
CCCAGATGGGATATGTTATAGTAGGGATTGGTTTGGGAACGCCTTTAGGTATCCTCGGAGCTCTTTTCCATCTCTTAAACCATTCGGTTTTTAAATCTTTGCTGTTTCTTTCGTCAGGAGCTATAGAGAATGGAACGGGAACAAGAAATATGAAAGAACTGGGTGGACTAAGAGAAACTATGCCGGTTACATCGGGAAGTGCTGTTGTCGGTTCATTGTCTATTTCCGGCGTACCTCCGTTTAACGGATTTTGGAGTAAATTAATTATAATTCTTGCGGCTTTTCAAGCAAAAAATATATGGGCTGCAGCGGCTCTTATTTTAACCGCGTTCTTGACGCTTATGTGTTTTTTGAAGTTTCAGCGCCATGCGATTTTTGGTGAAGTATCAGAAAAAGTTAAAGGAGCAAAAGAGGCGCCTTTTGCGATGGTTCTTTCTTTGGTCGTGTTCGCGGTTTTCTGTCTGTTGCTTGGAATTTTTAACGAGTGGGTCTTGAGCAATATTATCGTACCGGCTCAGGGTATAATAACTGATAAATTAGGCTATATAGCATCTGTCTTGGGGATATAGGGAGATAGTATGAAGAAAAGAATTGCTCAATTTATAATATACTTAATAATGTGGGTTCTTCTAACATGGTCTTTGAAGTTACAAGATCTTATGGCCGGGATGGTTGTCGCATTAGTTGTAACGATTCTTACAAGGAAACTTTTCCCTGATGATTTTATTAAGTTATTAGATCCACTTCGTTTTATACTTACGCTTCTCTATATACCCTATCTCGTTTATTATATCTTTATTGCCAATCTCGATGTAGCGTACAGGGTTTTAAATCCAAACTTGCCGATAAATCCGGGAATTGTTAAGGTGAAGACCAGTCTTAAAAATGAACTTGCAAAAACCATTCTTGCTAATTCTATTACACTGACGCCAGGAACTCTTACTGTAGAAGTTGATAATGAATATTTTTACGTTCACTGGATAAACATTTCCAGTGATGACCCGGATGTGCAGAGAAGAATAATTTTGGGTAGATTTGAGAGGGTGCTAAGGAGGATATTCGAATAATGTTTACTTTTTTGTTTATTTCTTTAATTGTAGGATCTCTTATGTGTCTTTATAGAGTGATGGTAGGGCCGACCCCGCCCGATAGAATGGTTGCTATAGACATACTTGGGATTCTTGTTGTGGGAATGTGTGCTCTTTTTGCTGTTTATAAGAGTAGAGGTTTTTATCTTTATATAGCTATTTCCTGGTCTATACTTTCTTTCGTTGGTACTCTTGCTCTTGTTAAGTTCCTGGAAGGGAGAGGCTTTGATGAGTAATAATTTCGCTTTAGCTTTTATTATTATTGGAGTAGCTTTTGATTTGTTAGGGTGTCTTGGTTTAGTTAGGCTTCCGGACATTTATAATAGATTGCAGGCTGCTACTAAATCAGTTACGCTTGGCACCTGTGCCATACTGTTTGGCGTGTTTCTTGAATTTGGTTTCTCTTCCGGTGGTATTAAGGCATTGATTTGTATAATATTCGTAATGTTTACTTCTCCTACGGCGGCTCATGCACTTGCAAGAGGTTCTCATATAAGAGGGTTTAAATTATGGGAAGGAAGCAAGGTGGATAAATTGAAAGAGGATAGAAAAAAGTAGATGGCAATAAAAAAACCTAAGATAAGAGAACTCGGCGAAGCAATAAGGGCTTTGGTGAAAGGACCTTTTACCACTAAGTTTCCTTTTGAACCAGCTGATATTATTCCTGAATTCCGCGGTTTTCCCGAATATCAGGATGATGGTTGTGTAAGGTGTGGTGCGTGCGCTGAAGTTTGCCCAGCGCAAGCCATAGAAGTAGAAGAGTACGAGAAAGACGGAAAAAAGTTCAGGAAAATGCGTTTCCGTTATGATATATGTCTGCTCTGCGGTCAATGCGGAGCTTTGTGTACCACTGGTGAAGGTATCGAATATACCAATAAATACTCGAAAAATACTTTTGATAGAAGTGAAGCAATTCAGGAGGTAGAAGATGAGTTGGTGGAATGCGAAAAGTGCGGTAAGATTATAACAACAAGACTCCATCTTGAATGGATTGCGGAACGTTTAGGAGAAAAAGCTTATGCCAATCCGACGATTGTATTGGCAAAGCATATTCCTATGGGTATAGCAGATAAAGAAGAAGGGGTTAGGGAAAGTTGTGAGTTTAATAGAGAGGATTGGTATAAGGTTCTTTGCCCTGACTGCCGAAGAGCTGCCTGGATGAAAGAAAATTTCCAGTAAAAATAATCACAAGATTTCACAGATTAACACAGAGAAAAAACATTATATTAACCACGAAATACACTACAATGGCTGGATTTGTTATAACCTTTATAGGAGCTGCGCTTATAATCTATTATAAAATCCAGGACAAAGCGAAAAAGTAACTTATAACTACCTTTGCAAAAAAGAAGAGCAGTGAATACCTGCTCCTCTTTTTTATTTACTAAATTAAACTATTTTAAGTCTCTTTCAAACTCGGGGATTTGCTCATTAGCGCAATTGCCGCACCTAACAGGCAGAGTATCCCCGTAACCGTGAATGCCATCGAGTAACTTTTTGTTATCTCAAGCACCCTTGGAGCAAAAAGCGAACCAAGCAATCCACCGACGCCATAAGCTGTAAACACCAATCCGTAATTAATACCGATATTCTTCGTACCGTAAAAATCAGCGGTAATTGCCGGAAATAATGCCAGGTATCCTCCAAAGCACAATCCGACAATATAAATGCCTACCCAGTAGTAAGGTGGAAACGCTTCGATAGTATTGTATAACAATATCGCAATACCACAGATAAGTAACATAAGAAAAAGTGTCTTTTTTCTTCCGAGTATGTCGGACAAACGACCCCAGAAAATTCTACCTATTGCATTAAAGATCGCAAGTGTACCTACCGCAAGTGCCGCAACCTTCGGAGTTAGCCCGACAAGTTCCTGACCGATAGGCGATGTCTGTGCTATGATCATAAGTCCTGCAAGGCAACCAAAGAAATACATAATCCAGATAAGATAGAACGACGAGGAAGAAAGCATCTGACCCGGGCCAAAATCCTGCTGGGTCATCTGTGTTTTCTCAGGTGGTGTCCATCCTTCCGGCTTCCAGGTGGAAGGTGGATTCCTCAATATCTGCGAACTGATTACGATTACACAGAGAAAAACTATTCCTAAAATTGCCAGAGTCGAGAAAACGCCCACTCTATCTATAAGGGCACGAGCCACCGGAGCAACGATTAGGGCTCCGGCTCCAAAACCTGCAACACTCAGCCCTGTTATTAGCCCTCGTTTATCAGGAAACCACTTGATTCCGGTCGCAACAGGACATACGTAAGTAAATCCGATTCCAAGCCCTGAGATAACTCCATAACCTATTGTAAGCCAGATAAACGAACGCGAGAAAGCGGCTATCAGCATTCCTGTTCCCAAAACAATCCCGCCAACCGTAGCAACAAGCCTGGGACCAGCTCGGTCCTGCCATCTCCCGCCAATTATCGTAGCAATAGCAAAGAATATTAAAACCAAAGAAAACGGAAGGGTCGCCTGACTCGGTGTCAGCCCAAGCCCACCATTTGCGATCGATTGTTGCAGAGGTATACGAAATACGCTCCATGCGTAAATTGCACCAAGGCACAGCTGAATGAGAATTGCCCCCAATACTATCAACCATCGATTAAAAATTTTCCCTTCCACCATTAAGAACCTCCTTTTATAGTATTACCAATCAACTTTTTGTTTTTTTTGCAAAAAAATATTCCATTTAATTTCACCGTCTTTTTCTCGTAAATAAAATATCAAAAATTAAAAAGCAAAATGACAAATTAAAATACAAAATCATCTCTTCCCCTAACAGCAAAAAACGAAAAATTATTTGTGTTATTAGTGGCATTCATTGTTTCTTTTTTTTAATTCATTTTTGAACTTT
>CAZQNI010000014.1:0-13551 GCA_964594255.1 uncultured bacterium
GGCAAGCTTTAACGGTTTATTATTTTCCAGCATTTTTTCTTTACCCTGCTTTAGCTGGACTGCTTTTCCTTTCATCAAATCAATTGATGCAATTATCATCGTACACAGATCTCCTTTTTCTCGAGATATTTTTTTATATCTTTAATTGTGTATTCGCCGTAGTGGAGAAGAGATGCAAGTAATACAGCATCAGCTTTTCCTAATTTGACAGCATCGACCATTTGCTGTGGATTTCCTGCTCCACCGGATGCGATTACCGGAATGTTTACGCTTTCGGATATTTTTGCGGTAAGTTCAAGGTCATATCCTTCCTTTGTTCCGTCTTTATCTATAGAGTTGAGAAGTATTTCTCCTGCACCCAACTTTTCTCCTTCTTTTGCCCACTTAATTGCGTCTATTCCGGAATTATTTCTGCCGCCGTGAGTGTATGCATACCAGGCCCCATTGTGCCTTTTTGCGTCTATTGAGAGAACTATGCATTGTGAGCCGAAAATATTTGCACCTTCGGTAATTAATGAAGGGTTTTCTATGGCTGAGGTACATATAGCGACTTTGTCGGCTCCCGAATTTAAGGCTTTTCTCAAGTCTTCACTTGAGCGCAGTCCTCCGCCGACGGTAAGAGGAATAAAAACCTCTTCAGAAACTTTTTCGACCACTTCTATCAGTATTTCTCTGCTTTTGTAAGATGCTCCTATATCGAGGAATGTTAATTCATCAGCACCCTGTTCGTTATATTCTTTAGCCATTTTAACGGGGTCGCCCACATTATCCAGTTCCTTGAATTTAATTCCTTTTACAACTCTGCCAAAATCTACATCAAGGCAGGGAATAATTCTCGTTGCTAACATGCTTCCGTCCAGTTATTTAACATTTTTAAACCAATTTCACCGCTTTTTTCCGGGTGGAACTGGACTCCAAAGATATTCCCTTTTTCAATCATTGAAGTATAAGTAATAAAGTAATCCGTTGTTCCCCTTATTATGTCTGGGTCTTCGACTTCCACATAATAACCATGCAGGAAGTAGAAAAAGGATTTATCCTTAATTCCTTTTAATAGGGGAGACTCCCGCGTTATGTTTATCTGGTTCCAGCCCATTTGAGGCACTTTACCTTTCTTAAATCGGGGGCATTTTCCTTTAAATATCCCGAAGCCTTTAATATTTTTGGATTCTAAACTTTCTTCGAAAAGCATCTGCATACCGAGACAAATACCAAGAAAAGGTTTATTTTCAGAAAGCCAATTGTATGTAACATCGTAAAAACCCGACTCTTTTAGTTTTTCTATAGCTGATCCGAATGCTCCAACTCCGGGCAAAACGATTTTGTCGGCTCTGTTCAAATCTTTTACTTCTTTTGCGATTAAGGAGTCTTTTTCTAAATGATTAAAAGCTTTTTTTACCGAGTGCAGATTCCCTGCTCCGTAGTCAATTATCGCTATCATTCTATATTTTTCCCTTTGTACTTGGTATGTTTTTAGCTGCTCTTTTATTTTTTGAGCATGCCATTTTCATGGCTTTACCGAAAGCCTTAAAAATAGCTTCTATTTTGTGGTGGTCGTTTCTGCCGAATGGCATCCTTACAACAATATTTGCAGAAAGTGCAGTAGCAAAACCCTGAAAAAAGTCTTCCAAAAGGTCGGTATCTAAATCTCCGCAGAATCTTCTTTTCAATTTTACGTCGAACTGAAGATAGGGGCGTCCGCTGATATCAACCGCTACTACTGCAAGAGCTTCATCCATAGGATAAACGAAATATCCCGCTCTATTGATACCTTTCTTATTTCCCAATGCTTTTTTGAAAGCCTGACCCAAAACAATACCGCAGTCCTCAAGTAGGTGGTGCTGATCTACCTCTAAATCTCCTTTTGCTTTCATCTTTATGTCGAAAAGCCCGTGTTTGGTGAAGTTTTCAATAGCGTGTGTCAAAAATCCAATCGGATTTTTGATATCGTATTTGCCGCTGCCTTCTATTTTAAGGTCGATTGTTATATTCGTTTCTTTTGTTTTTCTTTCAATTTTAGCTTTTCTCATCCCTTTAGTACCTCTTTTAATGTTTTAAGAAATATTTCATTCCCTTCGGGCTTTCCGATTGTTACCCGTAAAGTATCTTTTAATCTCGGTGTATTGAAGAACCTCAAAAGAACTCCTCTTCTATACATTTCTTCGAATAATTCTTTTCCGGGCACTTTCTGTGTTCTAAAAAGGATAAAGTTTGTATAAGAAGATACGGGTTCTATCGAAGGAATTTGCTTAAGTTCGAAAAATACTTTTTCTTTTTCACTCAGAATTTTTTCGATCACATCTTTTATATATTCGTTTTTCTTCAACAGTATTTCTCCGGCAATTTGCCCTAATATTCCCACCGAAAAAGGCAACTTTGCTTTCTGGACGGCGCTGGCTATTTCCGCGTTGGTTAGAAGATACCCCAAACGGAGCCCGGCGAGTCCGAAAGCTTTTGATAATGTTCTAATTATGATAATATTATCGTATTTGTCCAGTAGGGAAATTGCTGTTTTCCCGGAAAATTCAAAATAAGCTTCATCTATGACAAAAATTCCGTTTATATTCTGCGTAATTTCTTCTATTTCCTCCATCGGTATAGTAGTTCCCGTCGGATTATTGGGTAGAGCCAGAACAACCATTTTTGCGTTTTTACCTTCTTTTATTATCGCCGGGACGTCGAATGAGAAATCTTCGAGCAGCGGGACTTCCTTCAAATTCAGATCCATAATTTTTGATAAATATGGATATATCGCAAAACCGGGGGAAATAGCGACCAATCTATCACCCGCATCGCAGATGGCCTGGAAGACTCCCTGCAGTATTTCATTTGATGCGTTTGCTGCTACAATACCTTCTTTTGGGAAATTCGTATATTCTGAGATAGCTTCTACAAGAGGTATGGCAGTTCTGGAAGGGTATCTGTTCCAATCCGTATTCATGATTCGCTTTGTAATCTCTTCTTTCAAGTCTTTCGGCACGTCATAAGGAGATTCGTTTTGATTCAGTTTTACTTCGTATTTATCCTGTGGAACAGTATATTCTTCGAGTTTTTGAATCGATTTTCTTATATATTTCATAATACCACCTTACTTATTTCATATTCCAGTATGTCTTTTGCCCCGTATTTCTTCAATTTGGGGATTAAATCAAGGACTTCCGATTTGTCCACCGCTATTTTAACAGCGTATCCTTCTTCTTTGTACAAAGGCGCGACTGTTGGAGAACGCATACATGGTAAAAATTTAACCAGTTCCTGCAGTTTGTCTGCGGGAACGTTCATTTCCAGCAATACTTTCTTTCTTGCATCCAGAACCGCTTTAAAAAGCATTTTTAGTTTATCTATCTCCTTTTTCTTCTTTTTTATTGCCCCTTTATTGGCAATAAACCTTGTTGAAGATTCCATAACCGTATCCACTATTCTTAAATTGTGTTCGATGAGTGTTATTCCCGTTGAAGTATTGTCTATAATCATATCTGCGTCATCGGGCGGAAAAACTTCCGTTGCTCCATAAGTGCGCAGGAATTCAAATTTGTATTTTTTCTTTTTTAGAAATTCCCTGGATATATTTTCGTATTCCGACGCAACGATAATTTTCCTTTTTTGCAGGTCTCTCGTAGTATATTTCGTGGGAATAGCGCTGACTATTTTTACCGGGTCGAATCCAAGGTCCATAACCTCGATTACGTCGGCTTTTTCTTCCGAAATCCAATCATATCCTGTAAAACCAATATCGCGGGCTCCCATTTCCACAAGTTTCGGAATATTTTGAGGTTTCATTATTTTTATATCTATTTTTTCATTGCTTACCTGAGGACGATAATTTCTACCGTCGGTTTTAAAATATATACCGGCAGAAATCAATAAATCTGCGACATTATCGTAAATTCTTCCCTTTGGAATTACAATCTTTAATTTTTCCATTTTTCTAATTCTCACCGTAAAGACGCAAAGAGCGCAGAGGTTTTTTTATTTTCATTTTTTTGACAATATTCTTCGTTTCACTGCGGTTCAGTGCGGTTTTTTTATTTGGTTTTGTGTAATAGTTAAATACAGAAAAAAACATTTTTCTTACTCTCCGAGTTTCTAAAATTGCCCTGTTATTAGCGTTAACTTCAGGCTTTGAACTCGGATGTATTTTTGTTTTTGTGCCACCAGGAATAATAAAATATGTAGGGATAAACGTAATAACGAACGATTCTTTCCGAAGGACTAAAAAATGACCTCCTGAGAAATTTTTGGATGTTCTTATTTATTGAATTAGTTTTTGTATCGTTATTATTCATGACAGTAATATAGACAAAAACAGTGACATGTCAAGGGGTTTAATAAACTGGAATGTAAAGATTAAATATCAAAATGTAAAATTATAACAAAGAATTCAAAAGCCGGGAACCAGAAGACAGAAGCCTAACTCACAACCCCTGAATTAGCTACGGATTAATACGGATTTTTACTGATTTTATTTTTTTCTTTTTTTAACTAAAGACTCATGACTGGAGACTTAGTACTCGGTGCTCTGCACCGCTCTTGACTAATCTTTAATAATCCCTATAATTTTAATGGAAAAGGGGGAATTAGAAGAAATTATAGAATTATGTTTTCACGAAAATTAACTGTTATATTTATTCTTAGCATATTGATGATTGTATTTCAATCATGTAAATTGTTTTCGGGTCCGGAATACGATATTTTAGCCAGAAGTACATCTTTTGAAGATGTTCAGGCGGCTGTCGATTCGGCTGAAAGCGGTGATATTGTACGAATTCCACGCGGCAGTAGTACCTGGACTTCTAGACTTGAGATTACCGATGATAAAAAAATAACATTATCGGGCAGCGGACAGGAAGTTACCGTTATTTCATCCGATACATCGGCACCCGGTAGCTTAATCAATATGGGTAGCTCCGGATCACGTATTACAAATATGGGATTTCGGCTTGCTAACGATAACGGAGTCGGTATTACGGTTAGAGGAAAAGACTGGCGTATCGATAATTGCAGATTCGATAATAATATCGATAACACCATTGAAGGGGTTAACGCTCGCGGGTATTCATCGGATGAAGGAAGCCCTGTTGGATTGGTCGATCATTGTCAATTTAATAATATCCGGGTGATAGTGTGTGGTGATGCGAGCCTTATGGCTAATAGTATCTGGGCTGAACCTCTGGGACTCGGAACAAATAACGCTGTTTTTGTTGAAGACTGCGTATTTAATTTTACTCAATTTGGCAACGTAATGGACGCAAATTACGGCGGTAGATACGTATTTCGGTATAATACTATAAATGATGCTTATATTGAAGCTCATTCAGTTCAGGGAAATAATAGAGCTACCCGAAGTTGGGAGATTTATGGAAATACCATTAACCAGGTAGAAAGAGACATGTGGGCGCCCTTTTTTCTGCGTGGGGGAACCGGCGTTGTTTTTAATAATACTATAACCGGAAATTGGTCTTCGGGACCCACTATCATTGTCGATAATCGAAGAACTTTTGAGGATTTAGGTGACGGAGGATTAGCTGATGGTACTTCACCCTGGGATGGCAATGAGGATTCGATAGGATATCCGGCACGCGACCAGATAGGACGGTCTACTGATGAGTGGTTATGGACAGATGAAAATCCCTACCCGCCGCAGGAACTGGATCCTTTTTATCAATGGAATAATACACATGAGGGAAGTAATATCGAGGTCTATGTTCATAACAATTGCGTTGTTCATATACAGGAAGACAGAGATTTTTATAATAATTTAGAAAAATCAGGCTATACACCTTACACCTATCCACATCCGTTAATCGAAGAATGGGGAGGAGAGTAATTAAGTGTTGAAAAAATTCAACAAGTATGAGTTTCGAGCCATGTGTCAACGTTTGGATAAAGAAGAAAGGCGATCTTAATCTATTGACAAATATTAATATAAACATATCATTATTCATTAGAAGAAAGGGAGGTTTTATGTTTAAAAGATTTTTGCTGTTAGGTTGTGTAATTTTGTTAGTGGTTTGTTTTTTCGGATGCAAGAAGTCTTCTGAGGCAGAGAAAGCTCCGGTAGAAGCTCCAGTGGAAGAAATAATGACAGAAGAAAGTGATACAACTGCAGAGGAAGCTCCAGTGGAAGATACTACTACCGAAGCAGAGCCAGTGGAATAAGAAAAGTATTTTAACAAACTGGAAAAGTAATAATTAAAGGGCAGTATTTGATAATATTGCCCTTTTTTATTCGTGCAAATCGTGCTATTTGTTGTTACTTATTTTTCGTTCGTAGTTTCTGGGTCGTAGTTCGTTGTTATCTTTGTAGATTTTTCAAATCAGGTTAAATGTTTAAATAGAAAAATAGTTAAATAGAAAAACAATAAGGTTTTAGTGTATTTTGTGTGTTTCGTGGTTAAAAATGAGCTTGACTTTTAAATCAAAACTTTTAAATTCCAATAATCGGAGGTTCTTAATTTGAAAGAGAAAATAAAAGTCGCAATTATTTTTGGTGGAAAATCAGCAGAACACGAAATCTCTATAATTTCCGCAAAAAACGTAATCGACGCAATCGATAAAGAAAAATATGAAATCGTGCCAATCGGGATAGATAAAGATGGAACCTGGTATCTTAACGAACAATCAAAATTTATTTTAGAGAGCAGCAATCCAAAACTAGCGAAAATAAATAAAGCAAATGAAAAAGTGGCTCTGGTAGCTACCAATAATTCAAATGAATTAATGAGTATTACCGGTAATAAAAATAAAGGTAAAATAGATGTAGCATTCCCTATTTTACACGGTCCTTACGGTGAAGATGGTTCTATTCAAGGTCTGTTTAGAATGGCGAATATACCATACGTTGGCGCTGACGTACTCGGTTCCGCAATGGGTATGGATAAAGATATTTTAAAGAGGCTTATTCGAGACGCAAAAATACCGACTCCTAAATTCGAAGCTTTTGATAAAATAAGTATTAAAAATACAAGTTTTAAAAAATTGACCGAAACAATCGGGTTACCGATTTTTATAAAACCCGCTAATTTAGGCTCATCGGTCGGAATAAGTAAAACAAGTTCAGAAGAAGGATTTAAAAAAGCTGTAAACATTGCTTTTGAATACGATAAAAAAATAATATGCGAAGAATCCATAACGGGTAGAGAAATAGAATGTTCAGTACTTGGTAACGAAGAACCTATTGCGTCACTACCCGGCGAAATAGTAGTAAAAAGTGAATTTTATTCCTATGAAACAAAATATTTAGATGAGGGCGCCGCGACTTTAGAGATCCCGGCAAAACTGCCCGAAGAAATCATAAAAAAGATACAGGAATATGCGGTTAAGGTCTTTAAAGTCCTATGTTGTCAGGGAATGGCGAGGGTGGATTTTTTCCTGCGTAACGATAATGAAATATTGGTAAACGAAATAAATACTATTCCGGGGTTCACAAAAATCAGCATGTATCCCAAACTATGGGAAGCAAGCGGTATATCGTATACCGAATTGATCGATAGACTTATTCAACTTGCGATCGAACGGTTTAATAAAGAACAGAAACTAAATACGTCGTTTTAATGATAGTTTAAAGTCTGATGTCCTTTTTAAACTTTAGATAATTAAAGAAAAGTTTTATAGTTGACGGAGATAGAAAGGGGGTAATTCTGGTAAGACTTAAATTCGAGCGCGATTTAATAGATTTAGAACCCACTAAGATTCTCGCGGTCGCGAAGAATTACGTGAAACATATAAATGAACTTAAATTATCCATGCCCAGTGAGCCGAAAATTTTCTTAAAACCTCCTTCATCTTTAATTGGTAATAACGGTGTTGTTATTATACCCAAGGCCTCAAAACAGGTAGATTATGAGGTTGAGCTGGCTGCAATCATAAAAAAACAATGCTGGAAAGTATCAAAAGAAAACGCTCTTGATTATGTTCTTGGTTTTACTGTTTTTAATGACGTAACTGCGAGAGATATTCAGGCGAGAGAAATGAAAGAAGGTATGCCCTGGGATATCGCAAAGGGATTTAATACATTTGCCCCCATAGGTCCCGAAATTATACCTGTGAAAGCCGTCGATTGTCATAATTTAAATGTATGGTTAAAGTTGAACGAAGAAACGAAGCAAAATAGTAATACAAAAAATATGATATTTTCGGTTGAAGACCTTATTTCCTATCTTTCCAATATTATGACTCTTGAGCCTTTGGATATAATAGCAACCGGTACACCGGAAGGCGTCGGTCCCATGAAGGCGGGAGATGTTGTGGAATCCGGTATCGAAGGTATTGGAATTTTAAAATTTACGGTAGAAGATGAAAAATAGTTTTTGATATGAATGTATTGATTCCTGCTTTCCAGGCTGTTGCAATGCTTCTCTTTATAGGTGTGATTGGTGCCTGGATGATCACAAGAAAGATGGTAAAAAAGAATTTCTTCTCGCTTCTCTCGCCGCTTGCGCTCGAGATAGCTCTTCCTGCTCTTATATTTACAAATATAATAAATAATTTTAATCCTCACATAAAAACGAACTGGTGGAAATTACCATTGTGGTGGGGTTTTTTCACGGTTATTGCTTTTATTGTAACTTTGATCGGGTTTATTTTTTCCAAAAAGGCAAACAAGAGAGAATTCGGAATATCTCTTTTTTATCAAAATGGTATATTTTTCCCGCTTGCTATAATAGCAGGAATGTTTGGCAGGAATTCGGATTATATTTTAGATTTGTTTTTATTTATTATATTTTATGCTTCTTTCTTTTTTAGCACTTCTTTTTTGTTTTTTTCGAGGAAAAGTAAAATAGAATGGAAGAAGATTTTTCATCCTGTTTTTATTGTTACTGTTTTGGCAGTTATTCTAAAGCTTACAGGGTTTAATGTATATATTCCACCTTTTATAATTTCTGCACTTGAAATGGTGGGAGCAATGAGTATTCCGCTTTTGATGATAATACTTGGAGGTAATATATTAATCGATTTTAAGAAGATAGGGGAATTATATGTTGGAGAGATCATTAAATTTTTGCTTTTTAAAAATCTGATTATGCCTGTTGTTATGCTGGGAATAATAATTTTGATTAAGCCATCTTACAATATTGCTTTAATTTTAATGATTGAGAGTGCGTCACCTCCCGTTACCGCAATTCCACTTGTAACGGATAGAAACGGAGGCAACCACACAATTGTAAATCAATTTCTGCTTTCGAGTTTTTTGTTCTCTCTAATATCTATACCCTTAATGATGTATTTGTTCACCAGGTTGACGTAGGTAAGGGCTTGCTATATAATATTTTTTGTTGAAAGGAAAAATCACGAAAATCTTAAGGGGGTAAAATAGTATGCAGGAAGAAAAAATAACAAAAAAAGCTAAAAACAGACATGTAAGGAGACATGAGGGAAGGGAAGACCTAATTGGCGAAAATCCTACCGGTGATCTTGGACAATTTTTGTTTGCATTTCTTTTTGCAGGTGTGTGGATAGCAGATACATTCTTTTTTAATTATACGACTTTTTTGAATAGACACTTTTTACTTCTAATTAGAATACCTTTAGGAATAATTTTGCTTTTGCTATCATTCTATTTGGCTAGAAAGGGAATGAGCATTGTGTTTGGCGAGGTGAGAAAGGAGCCCAATGTAATAAGAAAAAGTGTCTTCGGTATCGTTCGCCATCCTATATATCTGAGTGAGATTTTGCTTTATCTTGGATTCTTGATGTTCAGTATATCGCTGGCTGCAGCTGTTGCATGGATTGGTGCAATTGTTTTTTTATATTATATTTCACATTACGAAGAAAAACTTTTGCTCTCGTATTTTGGTGAAGAATATAGGAAATATATGAATGAAGTTCCGATGTGGATTCCCTTGTTTCGAAAGAAATGAGTGATGTAATTTTTACTCCTTTTTCGGATAAGCCTGCTCCTGAAGTTATAAAAAAACTTATTAAAACAGAAGGATATCTTGATGATGTTAAAAAAGGAGACTATGCAGGGATAAAACTTCATGTAGGGGAGTTGGGAAATAAGTCCCATGTCAAGCCTGAAATTGTAAGAGTTATAGTTGATGAATTGAAAAAACGTGGGGCAAAGCCTTTTTTATTTGATTGTAATAGCCTGTACCGGGGAAAAAGATGGAATGGAGTTGACCATCATGAGAATGCGTATAAAAACGGGTTTACATACGAAGCTGTAGGTGCTCCTTTTATGGTAGGTGATGGTATTCGTGGTATGGATGAAACGGATATTGAAATTAAAGACTATAAGGAGGAGTCTGCTCATTTAGGTAGAATAATCGAAGATATAGATTTTCTGTTTGTTTTAACTCATTTCAAGTTTCACGAGTTGTTTGGTTACGGTGGGGCAATCAAAAATATAGGTATGGGGATGGCTTCCCGCAGGGGCAAATTGTTTCTCCACTCCGATATAAGGCCGAGTGTCTTAGCTTCCAAGTGTACTGCGTGCGGGGCATGTGCGGCAACCTGTCCAAGTAACGCAATTACTGTTGGTGAGGTCGCTCATATAGACAAGGATACCTGTATTGGTTGTGGTATGTGTGTTGTAGCCTGTAAGTATGGCGCTATTGAATTCCAGTGGTCTAAAACACGAGAATGTGTAATAAAGACTCTGCATTACGCGAAAGCAATAACCAATAAGGTAGGGAGATGTGTTTATTTGAGTGTTTTAACGAACATAACTCCACATTGTGATTGTTATGGTTATACTAGGTCTCCCGTTGTCCGGGATATAGGGTTTATGTTTTCTAAAGACATTGTTTCCATCGATGCGGCTTCCGCCGATTTGGTTAATAGGGCAGAACCACTGGAAGGAATAGATTGGAAAAGAAAAGAACTTGCAACAAAAGACAAAGTAAAAGCTCTGTTTGATATTGATCTGGATATGGATGAATTTTTCAAGGCTGCTGAAGACATAGGCCTCGGTAGCCGGTTATATAGTATAAAAGAATTCAGAGGCTGAATTCTTTTAGGATATAGGGTTTGGGATTTAGGATTTAGGAAGAAAAACTTTATATCTTTGTGGCGGATTATTGCTTGACAATAATGGTAAAATAATTATTATAACTATAATGAGCTTAAAGATTAATATTCGAAAGAGTGGAATATCTCCGAAACCCCCGAATTGAATTATGAGTATTTTTGATGAAATAGAAGAAATTTTACCGGAATTAGACTTGTTAACTTTCTTGCTTCCAGATGATGATCAAAAAATTCTAAATAAATATAATTCCATACTTAAAGAATATTCATGCCTAAAGGAATTACCTGCTAAATTTAATAAAATATTTGCAAATAAAGGTTGGATTGCTACAGATGATTTTCCGGTACCGGTTATGGAACAGGCGATTAAAGTTTTCGAAGAAGATGGAATTGATAAAGCAGAAGTTTACTTGGCTGATCAATTAACTGATAGTTATTTCTTTGATAATATTAGAAGGATGAAAGCGATTTGGATATTTGAAGAGAGAAGGGAATTAATTGAATTAGCTTATAATGACCATAAAGAGAAGAGATATCACGCTTCAGTTCCTGTGATTTTATCACAGATTGATGGGTTGATGTATGATGTTGCAGGTCAGAGTTTCTATGCGCAAGGTAAAAAACTAGACATTTTTAAGATAAAGAGTCAAGTTACCGGTATCATTAATAAATTAGATGTAATAGCAAAAAAAATGAATGAATCTCGCTATAAAAACAAAAATACTCCGCTGACTTTTCCTTATAGAAATAGTATCCTTCACGGAAGAGAGATCAATTATAGCAATAAATTAGTATCGTCTAAGTGCTTTTTTAATTTGTTTGCTATACGTCCGTGGGCATTGTACATTCAGCAAAATGAATTAAATCGTAGGGAAGGAAATGATTTTGATGAAATACCTGGGTTGAAAATAGGGAAAAGACTAAGCGGTTATATTGATTGGATGATAAAACAATAACAATAGTTGCTTCACAGTTAATCCTGGCTAAAATTAGTATCTGGAATTTGGATTTAGTAAAACAAATAAAGAACTCTGTGACCTTTGTGGTTTTGTTTATTTTTGTCTTCTGACTCATGACGCGTGACTCGTGACTAATGACTATGTTGTGTGTTTCGTGGTTACTATTCTTGAATGTTTTTACATCCCCTGCTTGCTTCGATACGCTCGATTTCTTCCTCTTCCGGTTGAATCGGATACTCGCCCGTGAAACAGGCAGTACAAAAATTTTTAACCTTACTGGTTGAGACAGCGTCTATAAGTCCCTTTATTGATTGATAGGCAAGAGAATCAACCCCAATGAGTTCTGTTATTTCTCCTAAAGCTCTTTTGCAAGCAATGAATTCTCCCTTGGTTTGCATGTCGATTCCGTAATAGCATGGAAATTTAAGGGGCGGACTCGAAGATGCAAAATGAACTTCTTTTGCTCCCGCATCTCTGATTAATTGTACTATCTTTTTTGATGTTGTTCCACGCACAATTGAATCGTCTACAAGAAGTACTTTTTTGTCCTTTATAATTTCCTTTACGGGTGAGAGTTTTATTTTTATTAGCTCTTCTCTTTTGCTCTGATGCGGCATTATAAAAGTTCTTCCTATGTAGCGGTTCTTCATTAGCCCTTCTCTATACTTTAAGTTTAGTTCTTCCGCCAGTGAAATGGCAACGGGTCTTGATGTGTCAGGTACAGGTACAACTATATCGATGTCTATTCCCTTTTTCTTTATTTCTTTCGCGAGATTCTTGCCCAGGTTCAATCTTGCTTCATAAACGGATATGCCGTCGATTGTCGAATCCGGTCTTGCGAAATATACATATTCGAAAATGCAGGGACAGTGTTTTTCTTCGGAAATTTTTTTTGTGTATAATTTACCTTCTGTACTGAAAAATACTGCTTCTCCCGGTGAGACATCACGCAGGGTTTTATATCCTAAAGTATCGAGAACAACGCTTTCCGAAACCACACAAAAACTATTATCCTTTTGTCCGAATATTAAGGGTTTGATACCATAAGGGTCTCTAAAAGCAAGAATGCCTTTATCTTTAATCAGGGCGATTACGGAATAACTCCCCTTTACCTTGTCAAAAAGTCCTTTAACAGCTTCAAAAAGAAAATCGGGAGAAAAAGCTGGTTTCTTTTCCATTTCCGCTGAAAGCAGGTTTAAAAGAAGTTCAGCGTCCGAAGTTGAGATGATTATTCTTCTGCTATCATTTTCTAATTGTTCTTTGAGAGAATCGAAATTGATTATGTTACCGTTAAAAGCAAAAGCTATCCCGTATGGTGTGGTGGAAATGAAGGGTTGGGCGTTTTCTATGCCCATTCCACCGAGTGTTGGGTATCTTACGTGGCCGATGCCTATATTGCCTTTCAGGAAATTAATATTTTTTTCCTGGAAGGCGTCCTTTACTAAACCTTCTCCCTTTTTGATATTGAATTTATTTGAATAAGTTACAATGCCGGCTGCGTCCTGTCCTCTATGTTGTATTATAAGTAGTGAATCGTATATATTGCCGACAACTTCTTTATCGCTTATTACTCCTACTATGCCGCACATTTAATAAATTAAATCTCCTTTTTTATAAAACA
>CAZQNI010000015.1:0-13399 GCA_964594255.1 uncultured bacterium
GAAAGCATCTAAATTGTGCCCTGTGGTGGAACTTCGTTATGAGTGAGCTTATAAAAATGAAAGACATAACAAAGGTTTATCCCCTTGGAGAGACCGAAGTTCCTGCGCTCCGAGGGGTGGATATCTCAATAAAAAAAGGAGAGTTTATTTCAATAATTGGGCCTTCAGGTTCGGGCAAATCCACATTGATGCATATAATTGGGTGTTTGGATATAGCCACTTCCGGTTCTTATTTCCTGCGGGGTAAAGATGTAAACAAAATGGATGGAAATCAACTTGCAGATATAAGAAAAGAATTTATAGGTTTCATTTTTCAGGATTTTTATCTCCTCCCGGACGTCCCCGCCTGGTACAATGTTTCTTTGCCTATGATATATGACAGAATACCCCCAAAAGAAAGGAAAGAAAAGGCCGTAAGTATTCTAAAGAGCGTAGGGCTTGGCGATAGAGTAAATCACCTGCCGAATCAGCTTTCTGGTGGGGAACGTCAGAGGGTGGCAACCGCGAGAGCTCTTGCCAACGAGCCTGAGATTATAATAGCTGATGAACCTACCGGTAATCTCGATTCTGTACGCGGAGAAGAGATTCTTAATATACTCTCAGATCTACATGAAAAGGGTAAAACAATAATAATTGTTTCGCATGAAAAGTATGTAGCTGAGCGAGGAAAGAGAAAAATATATCTTAAGGACGGTCGCGTTGAAAAGAAGTCAAAAAAGTAAACCCGGTGTATTAATTATCAACTGGCAGGATTGGACCAATCCTCTATCGGGAGGAGCTGAGGTTCATCTCCATGAAATATTTAAGCGGCTCAGGGGCGATTTTAATATTTCTCTTTTATGTACCCATTACAAAAATGCTCCAGAAACCGAAAAAATAGACGGAATCAAAATTTACAGGGTTGGCTCGAGAAATACCTTCAACTTCTATGTGCCCAAAGCTTACAGGAATATAACAAAAGACGAAAAAGTCGATCTGGTAGTAGAAGACTTGAATAAAATTCCATTCTTCGGCGGAAGATTTATCCGGGAGAAGAGAATTGCTCTCATTCATCATCTTTTCGGGAAAACTATATTTACCGAAACCAATCCTCTTTCTGCTTCTTATGTTTACTATTCGGAAAAGTTTATTCCGAAACATTATAAGAAGGTGCCCATAATTGCCGTATCGAAGAGTTCGAAAAACGAGATGGTAAAAATGGGTGTTCCGGAGAAAAATGTTGAAGTGGTTTATAATGGGGTAGATCCAAAGGATTACCGGTCTAAGGCAAAAAAGAGTCCCCGCCCTACAATCATTTGCTTGAATAGAATAAAAAAGTATAAGAGAATGGATGTTTTAATCGACGCGATTCCCGAAGTTTTAAAATCGGTACCTGATTTGAAAGTTTTTCTGGTAGGAGACGGAGACGATCTTCCGCGTTTGAAAGAAATCGCCCGTAGAAATAAAACAGAAAGAGCAATTGAATTTACCAGTTTTGTTTCCGCCGAAAAAAAGGTGGATTTACTTGCAAGTTCGTGGGTTGCGGTGAATACTTCTCCAAAAGAAGGATGGGGTTTGACTTCTATAGAAGCGCAAAGCAGCGGTACATCTTCTATCGTACCCGATTCCCCGGGACTCAGAGAAACTGTAAAAGATGGAGTTAGCGGATATATTTATCCTTTTGGTGATACAAAGGCATTGTCCGAAATTCTTATAAAAGTATTAGGTAATAAAAAATTAGTTATGAATATGGGTAAAAATGCAAGAAAATGGGCAGCGAATTTTTCCTGGGATGAGTCAGCTAGAAAGATGAAAGAATTTATAAACATACAACTTAAAAGAAGTTAGGTTTATATTGAGATAAACGTGGAGGAAATATGAAAAGTGTAAAATTAGCTTCTTTATATTTTTTACTGGCGTATATCATAGGTACTATAGTAAGTTTCGCCACTTACTACTTCAACCTTGCCGGGATGTGGATAGTTATGTTTGCCTTAGTGGCTGTGATTTTCGGCTGTTTTTTTTACTTGTATCTGAAGAACACAAAATGCGATTTGGCAAGTTCCCTAAAAGAGACGAATTTATTGATTGTGTTCTGGATCTTGGCTTCCTTACTGCTCGATGGTATTGTATATATTATAACAATTCCTTTAATTTATGACTATAACCCAAAGTGGATTTTCTTTACCGAGTGGTCCCCGTGGGGGTACTTAAACTATGGGACGATTGCAGTAGTGGGATACATCAGCAGATACATTTATGTCAGAAGTTTAAACAAATCGCAAAAACTTGGGTAGTTTTTTATAAATCTAAGGGTACAGCAAGCAACCGTTATAATGTAAAGATCAAATATCAAAATGTAAAACCACATATCAAAGTTTAAAAATAAACTAAAAAAACAACTAACTAAAAATTTTTTTGATCTGCGTCAATCTACGCCCTATCCTTCTTCAATTTTTGCATTTTACTATGTCACTTTGCTTTTTAATTTTTGATATTTAATTTCCAATTAGAACTAACTGGTAAAGCAAAGTGAAAAACCGCCGAAAAATTGAAACATAGAGACTGTCTTTAAATATTAAGTCGCCAGATAGCAAAATTGAGAACCGAAGCAAAACTTACCCAGAGAAGGTAAGGAATCAATAAGGCTCCTGCAACCCGTGATATGCGGAAGAAAAGAATAATCGATATTAATATAGCAGCCCATAGGAATATAATCTCAATAGAAGCGGCAAAAGGTGACTGGAGTCCGAAGAACAAAAAAGACCATAGCGAATTTAAGACAAGTTGAAAAACAAAAACAGCAACAGCTATTTTTATATCTTTTTCATTTAATCCTTTTCGCAAGACTAGAAACAAAGCAATGCCCATAAGTAAGTATAAAGTTGTCCAGACAGGAGCAAAAACCCAGTTAGGAGGTCTAAACGAAGGTTTATTTATATTCGCATACCAATTGGGTATAGCAGGAGTGGTGAATATAGAACCTATAATGCCGGCAAGCTGACAGATAATTATACTTGAAAAAAGAATTAAAATTTCACCTATTTTGCTTCTTTGCATTTTTACTCCTTAAAATCACCTGGCTATTAAATCTTTCGTAAATGAAGAAATCATTCCCTCGATATTCCAGATTCGCAATTTCATATCATCTTTATGTCCTAAAAGTTCATCCATTTCTTCGTTTAGCTCACTTAGTTCGCTTGAGGTGATAGAAATCGGCTGATGCTGAAGTTCGATTTTTTCTAAAGGAATGCCCGGGAAATGTCTTAATAATTCGGGAGTCAGTACCAGGAGTTCCATGGAAGTGTACCCTTCTTCTGTGTTCATAATTTTAACGGGATAAAATAAAAAGTCTGTTTTAAACCTGTATTGTATGGCATCGTTTGTTTTTAATTCTTCATCTAAAGATACCACGTCAAAAACAAACCACGTAAATTTTTCTTCCAGATATTCCCCGACAACTTTCTTAAGTCCCTCGGGTATTTCAGGATTTTTGACGCCCAAAGAATCAAGGTATTTTTCCACCCATTTAACAAAACCATCTTTATTCAAAACATGGGCAACGGAAATATCATGCGCTCCAATCTTTTTATGAAAGGTGATTTCTCCGGCTGGTTCGCTTCCTCTTTCTTTTCCGCCGTTTCGCCTTGATATGAGCAGGTTCTGTTCCCTTATCTTTTTGTTTATAAGATTGGTGGCTTTTCTGAATGTTTCTACATCCCCTTTTTTAACAACAGGCTCATTTGTTAAGGGTAAAACTTCAAGAACTTCGGTGGAATCAGAGGCTTTCATATCCGTTGCAAGAAGGAGTATCTCTTCTTCTCCATTCCAGGCAATCATTGCTCTTTGTGTAGGTTCGAAAATTGTTATGTTAGGACGAAAAGGAATAGAACCACGATCCGCAAAAAGTGATACGCTTAAAAGCAATAGAGACAAAAACAACTTTTTCGTTTTATTCTCCCTCTGTTTTGTCACTCAATAAAATTTTTGCACGCTCAACCAGAGTCGAAAACTCAGCCCGATACCCAAAAACGTCTTTACCTTTTGAACCTTCAGCTAATTTTAAGACGGATTCAATATTGGAGTTACCCTTGAATTCTGAGTCACGCAAAATCATGGCAAACTCTGCGACTGCCGCCGAAAACCTAAAATTATTTGATGATTTTTTAAGGTTGATAGGACTGCCAACCAAGACTTCGGAGATTTCACGGCTTTTTTCTCCATCAGGTTCTTTGTATCTGATCTTGACAGTCAGAACTTCATCAGATTTCTGTGCATCCGGCTTTACATTTGTTTCCTGATATTTTAATTCATATTTATCTTCAGAGTCTTGGCCTTTCGATTCTATAACTTCATACAATGCTGTAACAGTATGCCCTGCCCCTATCTCTCCGGCATCTTTTGTGTCATCTTCAAAATCTTTGTCTTCTAATTCTCTATTTTCGTAACCTAACAATCTGTAAGATTTAATTTTTGTCGGATTAAATTCCACTTGTATTTTTACATCCTTAGCAATTGTAAACAAAGTAGAGGTAATTTCATTAACCAATACCTTTTTAGCCTCGAGAATATTATCTATATAAGCATGGGTCCCATTTCCTCTGTCTGCAAGTTCCTGTAATCGATTATCTTTATAATTACCCATACCGAATCCTAAGACCGTCAAGAAAATACCTTCATCTCTCTTTTCTTCAATAAACCTGACTAATTCGGAGGTACTCGATATACCGACATTAAAATCACCATCGGTTGCTAAGATTACACGATTGTTCCCTCCCTTTATATAATTGTCTTTTGCAACTTTATAGGCAAGTTGGATTCCTGCTCCACCGGCAGTGCTTCCACCAGCCTCCAATTTATCCAGTGTTTCAATAATGAGTTTTTTTTCTGAACCGGAAGTGGCAGGTAAGACGAGACCCGTACTGCTGGCATATACGACAATCGCAATTTTATCTTTCGGATTTAATTGTTCGACTAATAATTTAAAGGCTCTTTTTAACAAAGGAAGTTTCTTGGGATAATCCATTGATCCTGAAACATCTATCAAGAAAACTAAGTTACTTGGTTTTTGTTCCTTTTTCGGAAGTATTTTACCTTTCAATCCTATATGTATTAGCTTATGCTCTTTATTCCAGGGACAATCAGAATATTCTAAATTGATTGAAAGAGGATCTTTCTTTTTGGGCGATTTATAATCGTAAGAAAAGTAATTTATAAATTCCTCAGTACGAACAGCATCTTTATAAGGTAGTTGATCCTGCATAATAAATCTGCGCGCATTAGCATAAGAAGCGACATCTACATCTGCTGCAAAAGTAGAGAGAGGTGTTTTGATAACATCGAAGAATCCACTTTCATTAATTTTATCGTATTCTTCGGTGTTGTGCCGAATGAAAGATTCGGACAGTGCAAATCCGGAAATAGAAGATGAACTCAAATCCATTTTAATAACCTCTCTCTTTGCGGAAACTGTTATTCCTTCAGCTTCTATGGTGGAAGCAGACAATTTGAAATTAATGATTGTTGTAGAATCTGCGATTACTTTAACATCCGTTATAGTGACACTGTTATACCCCATCATTCTTGCTTGAACAGAAAAACTTCCAGGTGGAACATTAGAAATAACATAAAATCCCTCTATATCAGTCTTGGCCCCCATTCTATTCCCTTCAATTATAACGTTGGCACCAGGTAGAACCTCACCCGTTTGTTGATCGGTAACTTTTCCGGATATCTTTCCGGTATTTTTGGCAAACAGAATAACGGATGAAAATATTATAAGTATAAATAATAGAAAACGCATAATACCTCCTTTTTATTGTTATTGCTTCTTTTAAATTATGTAGTTTAAGCATTAAGTCAAGATTTTTCTCTACTATCCTTGTTTCAAATTTTCGAGTATTTTGTTTTTTACTTCTTCTTCGAAACCTAACGTTGAATTCAACCGCGAAAACATTAAGCATCGAGTCAATGTTGAGAAGGGTTTTATACTTTCTTACAAATCTCATTTCAATAATATCATTTTGCCGCAATATGTAGATTTGCGAGTATTGAGCTTATAAAAGTATATACCACTGGGATATTTACTGGCATCCCACCTATATCTATATTCTCCGGCATTAAGCTCTTCATTAATCAATGTTTCTATTTCTTGACCATAGATATTATAGATATGAAGTGAGATGTTTTCTTTTTCTGGTAATTGAAATTCAATATAAGTTACTGCATTAAAAGGATTCGGATAATTTTGTTTCAGTTGATATGTGAGATTGGTATTTTCTTCTTTATTTGATCTATTATAAACTTTTTCCACTCCAATTGGCCCCAACTTACCCCCATCTTCAGAAAAAACCGATTCGCCCGAATAGGAAATTGTTACATTATCTCCCTGATATATAGTTTTTGAAAGCTGTAATATAAGTGTTGTTGAATCATTAGAGTCTACTTTGATATTTTCTATCGAGATATCATTTAAATCATTTTGGTTGACGACGAATTCGGAATTGGCGTTTTCGGGTTTGACCATATTTTTATTAAAAGCTACATGAACTTCAACTCCAATTGAATCAACCGCAGCAGAATAAAAAATCGGAGCAGAACCCGGGGGAGAATTAGCCAGATCAGTAATTCCATATCCATATTCAAATAATGGTTCATATACATTATCACCAAAATTAATAGGAATATCTTCCATCTTCGCAGGCCAACTGTGTGATAGGAGCCCGGATGGATTGTAATCGCCAAACAATACATCGGTTATTCCCCTTCCTTCCGTTCCCGGCAGCCATGCTGCTATAATTGCGTCGGAATACGGAATAATAGATTCAATAATTAATGGTCGTCCGGAAATCAAGATAACAATAACTGGTAACCCGGCGTTTTTGATATTCCTGATTAAGTTAATTGTTGAGACCGGTAAACTTAAATCATTTCTGTCGCCGTACATCTCCGCGTAAGGGCGTTCACCAATGGCTACAACAGCCACATCATCCGTTGTATCGCTTAACACTCCTTCTCTTGAATATGTGATTACCGCGCTGGGTGCTGCTTCCCTCATGGCTTCCAGAATGGTGGTTCCTATGGTAATATCTCCACCGTAACCCTGCCAGCTGATTGTCCACCCTCCGCATTGATAACCAAGATTGTCAGCATGTTCGCCTGCGAGGAAAATATGAATGTTTTCTTTAGGCAAAGGTAATATACCATCCTTTTTCTTCAATAAAACTAAAGATTTGCGAACCGCCTCCCGTGCAACTGCTCTATGGGCTTGGGTTCCAATTGAATCTAAAAGACTTCGGTCGGCATAAGGTCTCTCAAATAATCCCATTTTAAATTTAATCCTTAGAATGCGTCTTACTGCGTCGTCTATTCTATCTTCACTCACATCTTCCTGTTCAACAAGATTTTTTAGTGTATTAAAAAAATTAATATAATTAGAGGGAGCCATAGCCATATCTATTCCAGCGTTTATAGCCGTTTCAACTCTATCCTCATAAGAACCGTCTAATTGATCTATCCCGTTCCAATCAGATATAACAAAACCTTCGAATCCTAATTCCTCTTTTAGAACAGTATCTATTAAATAATGACTTCCGTGACATTTGTTTCCATTCCAGCTGCTGAATGAAATCATAACAGAGCCAACGTTATTCTCAATTGCCTTAATATAACCCGGTAGATGAATGGCCCGTAAGGTTTCTTCATCTATTTCTGCGTTTCCCCGGTCGGTTCCGTTTGTTGTTCCGCCATCGGCAACAAAGTGCTTCGTACATGCTAAAATACTGGAAGCACTTGCTATCGTGTCACCCTGAAGGCCCCTGACAAGTGCTGAACCAATCATTTCGGCCAATTCCGGTGTTTCACCAGAACTTTCGTATGTTCTGCCCCAGCGTTCATTTCTTGCAACGGCAATACAGGGACCAAACGTCCAGTTCAGCCCCGTTGCGGATACTTCCATAGCAGTAATTTTTCCTTCTTTTTCAGCCAATGTAGAATCACGAGTACAGCCCAATCCTATATTGTGTGGGAATATAACTGCGCCATAAGCATTGTTATGACCATGTACCGCATCGATTCCATAAATAATAGGTATACCGAGCCTGGTAGACATCGCTCTGCCCTGAAGGCTGTCATACATATTGGCCCAACTCTCCGGCGTGTTTGGACGTGGTGTTGAGCCACCCCCACTTAGTACTGAACCTAAATAGTATGTTGATATATTATCTAAAATGGCAGAAGATGCTCTTTCTCCCTGAATCATTTGTCCCACTTTTTCCTCGATAGTCATCCGGCTCAATAAATCTTCCACCCGTTCTTCAATTGTTGCAGTGCTGTCTAAATATATAGTATCCTGGGCTGATAATGGTTTAATTGAGAATATTAAACAAATAATAACTATATTTTTTATCATAATAAGCTCAATATTTTTGATTTGTTTCATTATAATTTATTAAGAGTTCAACTGTATGATTCAATAATTTTGTGTCTCCCCAATTGCCGTGACCCGGAACGACTATTCTTGCATTTTTGTATTTTTCCAAAACCTTTTTAACCGATTTTGGCCATTCTTCCATGTTGGCATCATCAGTAAAACCGGGACCTCTACTTTCAAGAGATTTAATCATACACCCGCCAAATAAAATCTTTCTATTATAAAAATAAACAATCACATTATCGATCGAGTGAGATTCGCCGGGAAAATAAACCTCTACAATTTCTTCTCCTAGATTAAGTTTAAGTCCTTCTTCAATATTGAATAAGCGATTTGGAGCTTTGAATTTTTGAGTTTTATACGCTTCAAGACATTCTTGATTTGCATTACCCGTTCTCTTTATTAATTCTAAAGCAGCTGTCATCGTTTCGTATATTTTACCGTCTTCTATCAGTTTGGCTGTCAATTCGGAACCATACACGGGAATGTTTTGGCTCAGCAAATACTCATTTCCACCCAGATTATCGTTGTGAAACCCTGTGTTGATTTCTGTTATATTGGCTTTTTCGTTTTCACTCTTTATCCACTCGACGACTTTTCTTGTTGCCTCATTATTGTAAGGGGTATCAACGAAAATTACATCATTATCTGATAAAAAAACTACGAGAGAATTACCCTGCCAGGGGAAAGAATGAGTAACGACATAAACCCCTTTTTCTATTTCTGTAATCCGCAAATCTTCACTCAATTGTATCTGATTGGCGGAAACTAAAATAGAGAAGCTCATGGATATTATAACAGAAGATCTGGCCAAATTTTTATTGAACAACACTAATCCCCTTCTTCAAATATATCTAACAAAATATCTATTGAAGTCTCGACACATTTAAAGCACTTCTCTTCGAGCAAGTTATTCTCTTTAAATATCTTTTGTCCTTCTTCTGTCTTTAGATCACATTGGATAATATCATAGCAAATAGCGCTTCCCATTTTTTCTTCGAATCTTTTATAAAACTCCAATGCTTTAGAAAAGGCTTTTTCTTTGATGTTTTCTTCTTCTGCTTTTTGCCTTCCGTATTTAAGATTTATGGCAAGAACCCCGCCGGTTACAGCACCGCACACAGAACCTTTTCTGCCTATACCACCGCCAAAGCCTGTTGCAATCCCAGGATTTATTGCCAGACCTAAATAATCCTGCATAGCCATTAAAACACTTTCAGAGCAAATGAATCCTTCTTGGAAGAAAGATACCGCTTTTTCTTCCAATTTCTCTTTTTCTTTCATATCAGTAGTGTAATTTTATTTGATAAAAAGTCAACAAGACTTATTGAATAACAGTTTTAAAGTGCTTTCTGAAGTAGAATTCTCCTCATCTGCCAGGTAATATTACTTTTCTCGTCATTTGAATTCAAGATTCGCATAAGTCCATTTGACACATATTTTTTTTCTTCTTTGGAGAAATTCTTTAGAACATATTCTTCTTTTTCCCAGATGGTAACAGTATTCGGATAGAACCAGCTTGCAGCAGTAGAATTGCTTACTGGTGAGGATATTTTTTCATTATATAAGACTTCCGCGTTATAATCACCGGTGGAGAGTATTTTACCTACATAAAGAACTGCTCTCTCGGAAGCAACAAGTCCTCTGTTTATACTGAGGTACTTTTTAAAAACATCGACATCCGTATTAATATCTTCTACTTCTTCAACAAGCAAATATCCGCCTTCCTCAAGTTCATTCAACCATTTGTTTACCAAATCAATCACATTTTCTATATGGGAAAGCAAAAATCGCACATACATAACGTCCGGTTTAACCGGAAAAGGAAAATCCGTGATATCGTGGGGTATAAAGTTGCAGTGATTAAATTGTTTTTTTGCGTATTCCAACATTTCCTTAGAATTATCAAAACCATAAACTTTTTTACATTTTAAAGCTCTGTAAATCATATCCGTCGTGAAACCGGGACCGCATCCAAGATCCAGAGCTGTTTCTATTTCTTTGTTTATGTGTTTACGTAAGAATTCGGCTGCCAGAGGGTTAAAAAATCTGGCTATCTCTTCTAATCTGTCGGCAGCTTTTTTTGTGGTACCAAATGTATATCTCATCTTTCTCCTTCGGTAAAGTTTCGATTATAATCAAGCATGTTAATTTGTCAACCTGCTTGACTTAACAGGCTATGAGGGTATCTTTTGCGTAATGGCTAAAGAGCGGAGAAAAATTGAAATAAGAGGTATTGTTCAGGGAGTTGGATTTCGTCCGACAGTGTATCGCCTTGCAAAAAAATATAACTTAAAGGGGTCTGTCTTAAATGATAGTAAAGGAGTAACGCTGGATATTGAGGGATATTCGAAAGACATCGATTCTTTCTCTGAAGAACTAAAAAGGAATCCGCCTCCGCTTGCCGATATAGAAGAACTCTCATCAAAAAAACTTCCCCCTAAAAATTTCCGTGAATTTAAAATAATTGAAAGTGAAAAAGGAGAAGAGAAAAGGACTCTTGTTTCTCCCGACATAGCAACGTGTAGGGATTGTAAAAAAGAGTTGCTTAACAACAAAGACAGGAGATATCTGTATCCGTTTATAAACTGCACAAACTGCGGGCCTCGTTTTACAATAACAAAGGAACTTCCGTATGACAGAAAAAACACGACCATGAAAAGATTCGAAATGTGCGAGAAATGCAGAACGGAATATGAGGATCCCGAAAACAGACGATTTCACGCACAGCCTAATGCATGCGATGACTGCGGTCCTCATCTTAAGCTTTTAGACTGTAAAGGAAAGGATATAAAAGGTAGTTCAATAGATAAAACTTCTAAATTCCTGAAAGAGGGCAAAATAGTCGCGGTTAAAGGTCTCGGTGGATTTCATCTCGCCTGTGACGCGGAAAACGAAACGGCAATCAAAACTTTAAGAGAGAGAAAAAAACGTCCCTTTAAACCGCTTGCTCTTATGGCAAAAGACATTTCGGTTGTAAGCAGATTTGTGCATTTATCCAATGAAGAAAAGGAGCTTTTAGAAAGTCCCAGGGCGCCAGTAGTTCTTCTTAAAAAGAGAGAAAAATGCGTTCTTCCGGAAAACATAGCCCCGAACAACAATTTTCTCGGTTTTATGTTGCCTTACACACCATTACACATTCTTTTATTTCAGAATTTAGAAGTGCTGGTGATGACTTCCGGGAACAAAAGAGATGAACCGATAGCTTTCGGTAATAAAGAGGCAGTTAAAAAATTAAAGGATATAGCCGATTATTTTCTTGTCCATGACCGGGATATATGGATTCAGGCAGATGATTCCGTGGTTAGAGTAATAGATGGTGAAACTCTTTTTCTAAGGCGCTCCAGAGGTTATTCTCCCGGGCCGCTCCGAAGTCCCCTTGGAAACAAAAAGAAGATTATTGGGTTTGGTGCTCATAAGCATAATACTTTCTCGATTTCCAGGGATGATGAAATTTTTGTAAGTCATTATATAGGGGAAACGGATAATCTTGAGACGATAAAAGCATTTGAAAGGGGAATCAAGCACTTTATTAATTTCTTTGATATTCCTCCCGATATAGCTGTTGTTGACTTGCATCCCGAATATGAAGCGACTAAGTTTGGTAAGAAATGGGCGGAGAAAAATAAAAAGCCTTTAATAGAAGTTCAGCATCATCATGCCCATATAGCGTCCTGTCTCGTGGATAATGGGTTGGACGAAAAGGTAATCGGAGTAGCCTGGGATGGAACAGGATATGGGGCAGACGAAAAAATCTGGGGGGGAGAATTCCTTATCGCCGATTTAAAAAAATATGAAAGGAAAGCGCACTTAGAATATATCCCTCTTCCCGGGGGAGATGTGGCTGTCAAAGAACCCCGGAGGATGGGAGCCACGTATCTTTATAAGACTTTTGGAGAGGATTTTTTAAATCTTGATACGGATTTTGTTAAGAAACTTGATAGGGGGAAATGGAAATTGATAGAAAATATGATAGACAAGAAAGTTAATTCTCCTGAAGTTTCATCCATAGGCAGACTTTTCGATGCTGTCTCATCTATCTTAGGAATCCGTGATTTTATAACATATCAGGGGCAAGCGGCTATCGAACTCGAAATGACGGCAGATAAAAAAGAAAAAGAAGGATACAACTTCAATTTAAAAAGTAAAAAGACTATTTACGTAATAGATTCTAAACCAGTTATTAAATCTATAATAAATGATATTAAGAAGAGAGTCCCCAGGAGTAATATTTCCATGAAATTTCATATTGGACTTGCCGATTTAATTGTAGAGGTATCAAAAATTTTAAGAAAAGAAGCAGGTATTAATAAAGTCTGCCTTTCAGGCGGTGTTTTCCAGAATATAATTTTAAGGGAAGAAGCAACTAAGAGGTTAAAAAATGAAGAATTTAAAGTTTATAATCACAAGAAATTGCCGCCGAATGACGGAGGAATTTCTGCAGGGCAGGTCGCAATCGCGATGAAGACTCAGTAATCTTTATTTCTTTCTGATTTCTTCCTTAAGCAGTTCGCCGGCTATGATAAGCTTTTGTATTTCGTTGGTCCCTTCATATATCTGCGTGATTTTTGCATCTCGCATCATTTTTTCCACCGGGTAATCCTTCATATAGCCGTAACCGCCCAGAACCTGTACTGCTTCGACCGTCACTTCCATTGCTACATCGGAAGCAAATAATTTTGCCATTGCGGATTCTTTGGAGAATTTTTTTGCTCCTCCGTCTATGTATCTGGCAACCTGATAAACCAGAGCCCTGGCTGCTTCTACTTTTGTAGCCATCTCCGCGAGTTTAACCTGTATAGCCTGAAATTCTCCGATTTTCTTACCGAATTGTTTTCTTGTGTTCGCGTAAGTTACGGCTTCTCTTAAGGCTCCTTCCGCTATTCCTACTGCTTGAGAACCGACCCCTACACGGGATTGATCGAATGTTTTCATAGCCATCATGAATCCCGAACCTTCTCTGCCAAGCAGGTTTTCTTTCGGGACTTT
>CAZQNI010000016.1:0-13215 GCA_964594255.1 uncultured bacterium
CTTTTTATAAGCTCATAAGTTTTTTTGTCATCTTTGTCTAAATTATAAATATCCAATTTGTGTTTAATGTTCTTAAGGGTTTCTTGTATTACAGTAAGAGTCCTTAGCCCCAGTATATCTACCTTTAAGAGACCGAGTTTTTCTAATGTTTCCATGGCGAATTGCGTGGTCACCACTTTCTCTTCCCCCGTAGTACTTACAAAGAGAGGAACAAAATCGGTAATATCACCCGGGGCAATTACCACTCCTGCTGCGTGAGTGGAAGTTTGTCTGATTAAACCCTCGAGTTTTTTAGCAAGTTCTATAAGTTCTTTCAGGTCCGCTCTGCTTTTTATTTTTTCTCTGAGTTCACTGGAACTGCTTATTGCTTCTTCGATTGAACGTTCTCTTTCTATTTCTTTGGCTATTTCATCGCAGTCGCCGTAAGGTATTTCAAGAACCCTGCCAACATCCCGGACTGCGGATCTGGCTTTTAATATACTAAAAGTTACGATTTGAGCAACATTTCTTTCTCCGTACTTTTTCTTAATATGTTGAACGACTTCATCTCTTCTTACATCTGAAAAGTCTATATCCACATCTGCCATAGAAACTCTTTGCGGGTTTAGAAAGCGTTCAAAAATAAGTCCGTGTTTTAAAGGATTCACATTTGTTATTCCGAGACTATAGAGAACGAGGCTGCTTGTTGCTGAGCCTCTTCCCGGTCCGACAGGTATTCCCTTTTCTTTAGCAAAGTCTACAATATCTTTAATTATTAGAAAGTAGCCGGCTAAACCCATTTCTTTGATTACTGAGAGTTCAAATTGCAGACGTTCCTCTTCTCCGGGAGTGACTCTCTTTATTCTTTCCTCGAGACCTTTTCTTGCTAAGTGTTCAAGATATGTTTCCAGTCCTTTAAATCCCTTTGGTATATTTATTGAAGGGAGCAAATTTTTATCTGTTTCAAAAGGAACGGGTATACATTTTTCTTTAAAAGACTGTGTGTTTTCAATCGCCTGGGGTATATCTTTGAATAATTCTTCCATTTCTTCGGGCGACCGGAGATAAAAATTATTGGTAGGTAATTTTAAACCGTCTTCTTCACTGATTGTTTTTTTTGTCTGAAGTAAAAGAAGAATTTCATGGCTTTTAGCGTCTTCTTTTTTTAAGTAGTGTACATCATTGGTTGCTATTATTGGTACGTCAAAGGTTCTGGAAAGTTCTATTAGCTGTTCATTTACTTCAACTTCACTTTCAAGCCCTACCCGCATTATTTCTATATAAAAATCCTCTTTAAACTCTTTTTTAAAAAAACTTATTAATTCTTCTGCCTCTTTTAATTTGTTGTCAAAAACAAACGCGGGTATTATACCGTTTCTGCATGCAGTTCCGATAATTATTCCCTCTTTATATTCCAAAAGAATTTCTTCGTCCAGTCGTGGTTTTCTGTAAAAGCCTTCAATATATGCCAGCGACGATAATTTCATGAGGTTGTGATAACCTTTTGAGTTTTTCGACCACAGGGTTATATGATAGTTCTCGGATTTATTTTTTCTTCCTTCTGTCGAAAAATATCCTTCCATTCCAATAATTGGTTTTATTTGGTTTTTTACCGCTTCCTGGTAAAATTCAAACGCTCCGAAAAGATTTCCGTGGTCGGTAAGAGCGACTGAATCCATACCTAAGTTTTTCACCTGAGATATTAAATCCGGAATTTTTATTCCGCCGTCTAATATCGAATAATGACTATGGACATGAAGGTGAGTAAAACTCATGCTATTTTTACCTTAACCTTTCTTATCCTTTGCCTAGTTGCTTTAAGTATTGTGAATTCTAATTTTCCGATAACCACTGATTCGTTTTCTTCGGGGATGCGGTTTAGCTTTGCGAAAATCAGACCTCCCACTGTTCTTATATCTGAATTTTCGTATTCTCCCGGTAAAATCTCTTCAAGCTGTTCAAGTTCAAAGATTCCCGGGATGATTATAGATCCGTCGTCTAATTTTTTATAAATTGTTTTTTCTTTATCTAATTCGTCCTGTAATTCGCCCACTATTTCTTCGAGTAGATCTTCTGTTGTAAGTAGACCCGCGACTCCGCCGAATTCGTCCATAACGATTGCGATAGAGATATGTTTTTTTTGGAACTCTCTGAGTGTAGAAAGCACGTTTTTTGTGTACGGTATAAAATAAGGCAATCGCATCAAATCTCCAGCCAGAATTTTTTTGTCCTCACCCCATAGTTTGAGAACTTCAGTCATATATATAATTCCCACTATGTTGTCACGGGAACCATCGTATACAGGTATTTTGGTATGTCTTTTTTTTCTGTAATAGTCTATCAGGGTTTCGATATCTTTGTCTATGGAAATACATTCAATATCGGTTCGGGGAACCATTACATCTTCAGCAACCGTTCTATCCAGTCTGAATATAGCGGTTACTAATTCTTCTTCGTCTTCGGAAATTACCCCTTCGTCTTCGACCTCGGCGATCAATTCCTTTAATTTCTTTTCGCTTCTAATCGGCGATTTTTTGAACCACTTAAGCACTAGTATTTTCTCGTTTTTGGGAGTATGACTCCTCCTGATGTTATTATTTTAAAACCATCCTGGATTGAAATTTTTGTTTCGATAACTTGGGATGCAGGGTAAATTAGATAGTATCCTGAAGTAGGATTGGGAGATGTAGGCAGGAACACATTAAAGTATTCTTTTCCGTTTATTTCCCATTTATCTTCACTTGTCAGGAAAGCAAGCGTATATGTGTTTTCCCAGGGATATTTTATTATGACTACCTTACTGAAAGCAGAATGATCAATCATTATGGCATTTACCAGTTGACGTATCGCATTATAAAGACCTTTTACGAAAGGCAGTTTTGTCATTATTTTATCAAGTGTGTTAATAAACCATCTTCCCATGAAGCTTGAAGTGAGAAATCCGATTATATAAATGCCGATTATTACGGCAATAAAACCCAGCAATGAGGAAAGAGGTTTAGATATATTAGAAAACAATGAAATCTCTGTAAAATATTTGCCAAAGAAACCGCCTATTTTTTGAATAAGAAACCATATTACTCCCGCAGTTAAAGCTAATGGGAGAATAGCAACCAGTCCGGTTATAAAATGTCTTTTGATTTTATTTTTGAAAGCCATATTCTTTTATTAAAATAATAAAAGATTTATTTGATTAGTCAAGTATTGAGGATTAATAATTATTTTATAATGACACTGAAAGCAGCAACAGCCAGTCCCACTTTGTATAGAACATCAACTGTAAATCCTAAAACTTCCCAACCGGATCTTCCTATGCTGACTTTTTCTGGAACTATAATTGTGTCTCCGGGTTTTATTTTAACCGAGCCTCCCATCTTACCTGAGGCACTTCTGATGTCGCCTTTCTCGACTTTACCTGAAGCTCTTCTGATATATATTTCCCTTGTATTCGCGGTTGGTTTTGGTCCTCCTGCTATTTCCAGGTAATCTTTTAAAGATAATCCTTCTTCGTAAGCTATTCCCGTTGCGTTGTAAACTTCTCCTATTACCTGAACTGTTCCCGTTAATCTAGGTACCTCTATTCTATCTCCGCTCTCGAGAGTTATATTTAATTGTTTTGGCTCATTTAGATTTATTACAACCCTGCCCGGATCCTGAATCTTTTTTATGCTTTCTAACTGTTGTTCCTGAATTTTGATATACTGCATTTGCGCGAGTTTGTCGTTTTCGGATGTAATGCTTCCCATAATGGCTCTTTGTTCGGCGAGTAGTCGGAGACGTGTTTCTCTGATTAAATTCTCCAGAGCTTCTGTCTGCAGCTTTTGAACTGATTTTTTTGTGAATATTGCTGCTTCAAGATAGGCGTTTTCAGTAAAACCTCCGGCCCTGTCAATTATTTCTCTTAGTGTAGTTCCAACTTGAATCGGATATGTTCCGGGATATTTGAATTCTCCAAGTAGAGTAGCATATCCTAATTCACTATAGTAAGGTTTTCTTTTTATTGATAAATAATCGAGGGGTTTGAGTTTGATTTGTAAATCGCCTGCGTCGTCGAGATTTATTTTTTCTAAAAAAATTCCTTTCTCGGGATCGACTCTGAAAAGCTCTGCTTCATTTCTGGCAGAACTAAATTTTCGCGCGGCGAATACGAGGTCTCCTACTGTCATTTCAGGATGAAGAAGATATTGACCAGGTTTTTCCACTTCCCCGGAAATATTAACATAGAATTTCTCTTCAATTTCCTTTTTTGTGAAAACTTTCAATTTATCCCATTCTTCCAGTTTAATATTTTCCTCAAGGTTACCTTCAAGTAACTTCTCTAAATTAATTTCAATTATTTCCGGGAATTCTGTCCCGGTAAAGCGCAGTATTTCTGCTCTCTCCATATATGTTCCTTTTCGCAAATTTCCGGCTTCTTCTAAGAGATCGAGAACGGTCATACCATCTTTTAGCTGGTAAGTCCCCTCGCTATTCACATTTCCGCTTATTTCAACATAGTTATGCAGGTATGGAGGTACTTCTATTACAGTAACAAGATCTCCGTTTTCTATTTTTGTATTTTTAGAAAGCCTGTTAAAAGTATTTTGGTCCTTGAATTCCAGATTCTCTATAATTTTTTTGTTTTCCTGAGATATTCTCTCGATCCGAATTCTCTTTGTTCCAGCTGTAGGAAGAAATCCGCCTGCCATTTCTATTAGTTTTGAGAGTTGTTCCGTACTGTTAAGTTCGTATATACCGGATCTAATTACAGCACCATTTATTCCTACTACTTTTCCGATCGGGGGCACAAGTATCATATCACCGGATGTAAATTGAAGCAAAGGTAAAGGTTTCCCATCTATGAAAAGTTTGTATAAGTCAACAATTTTCGTGGCTCCATTGTTAGAAATGTATTTTATTTTTCGGAGGCTTCCTGATTTTTTTGGACCATCCGCACGAAAAAGAGGGGCCAGGGGATTTGAAAGTACTGTAATATCGTAAACCCCGGGTTTGTTGAATTCACCCATAACAAATACATTAACGCTTTTTAAGTAGCCTAAGCTTACGCTAACCTCTATGTTGGAGAACTCCTCTTGAAATCTTTCGGTGATTATTTGTTTGCTTTCCCCGTATGTATTTCCCCAGAGTTGTACGCTACCTATATATGGAAGAACGATTGAACCGTCGCGGTTTATATTTAAAGTCCATGAGTTGTTTAGTTCTCCGGAGATGTCGATGTTTAGTTCATCTCCCGGACCCAAGATATAATTATCCGCGACCGGAGCAAAAATCGGTATTTCCTGTAATGATGTTTGGAACATATTATAACCGAATTGCTTTAATGTTACTGAAAGAGAATCAAGCTGTTTATTTACTTTATATAATTTTTTCCGCAGGTTGAAATATGTTGTGTCTGCGGGTATTAAATATTCGGCCTGCATGCTATCACTCACTAAATATTGAGTTCTCAGTTGGATTTTTAAAGATTCCGATTTTACGTGTTCTACAAGAGAATCTCTTAGCAACTCGAGATCCATTCTTCTGGGCGTAATCATATATTTTTCATTAAACATTTTTTCTATTGTCGAAAGCGTTTCGGCTTCTTCTACAGCAGGTTTTCTTTCTTCTGCAAGGCTATCTGTTAACCCGGGTTGAAGAGTAAAAGGTGTTGTCTTACCCGTCTGTAGCTGCTTCAAAATGCTTGGGTCTATTTGTTGACTAAAGCAAGTGAAAGGCAATATTATTAAGATGAAAATCAATATTATTTTTTCTTTTAGCATATTTTCTCCGTTTTTTAATATTTTGATACTACGATAACTTTTAGATTTGTCAAGGGGATTCTTAAGGCGTTGCCTTAAGAATGACCGATGACAGAAGACGGATGACAGCAAAAAAACATTGTGCCCTTTGTATCCTTTAGAATTCATTAAGGTTTTTTGGGGATTTTTGAATTTGGTTTGCGATACAAAAACAATTGACATATTTTATATTCTAATTATAATACAACTATGAATTCTATACTTGGAAAAATCGAAGATTCTATTATATCAAGAGTTATGAAAGCAGCGGAAGAAAGTAAAGCAATTAATTTTGCCGAAAACCCTATTGAACTGTTTACTCCTGAGTCTGTTATCGAAGGTGCTAAAGAAGCAATAGAGGGTGGATTTAACGGGTATATAACAAGTGCCGGCAGAAAGCCTTTAAGGAAATTGACTTCCGAAATGATTTCCAGAGAAACCGGTGTAACTTTTGATCCCGAGGAAGAAATTACCATAACTTCAGGGGCCAGTGAAGCTTTTATATCTTCAATGTTGAGCCTTGTTGAGGGAGAGAATGGCGTCGTTATTCCTGAACCTTTTTACGAAAACTATGTACCTATAACTGAATTGAGTAGGGGTAAGCCTATCTTTTTATCTCTCGCTGAGCCCGATTATTCTTTTCATTTTACTGATTTCAAGAAATTGCCGACTTTTAAAGTTTTTATTCTTAATAATCCACACAACCCGACTGGAAAAGTTTTTAATTCTGAGGAGATCAAAGCAATAGGTAATACTGTTCTCGAGAGAGAGGGATATTTAATCGTTGACGAAACTTATAAGCATCTTTTGTATGGTGGTGAGTATATATCACCTCTACAGATTGAAGGACTTAGAGATAGAATAATTATTATCGGTAGTTTTTCCACTCTTTTTTCCGCGCGAGGCTGGAGGTTGGGTTATGTTGCCGCGAAAGCTCCGATAATGAAAGAGATAAGAAAGGTCCATTATTATAGTTCTATTTCTGCGCCGGTTCCTTTTCAATGGGCGGTTGAGAATTTTGATATACAATCGAATTTTATAGAAAACATCAGGGAAAAGTATAAGGAAAAGAGAGATTTTTTGTGCAGGGCGCTTGAAAAAGCCGGATTTAGTTTCTATAACCCTGACGGCGGGTACTACATATTTGCGAATTTTGAAGATGTCTGGGACGGTAATGATTGGGGATTTTATAAGTATTTACTTAAGAATAAAAATGTGGTAATTGTTCCGGGTTCAGCTTTTTATTCCGGTAAAAATAAAGGGAAGAAGAAAATAAGATTTACTTTTTCTCAATCGGATTCAAATCTCAAGGAACTTAGCTCCATCCTATCTGCAGGAATTACGTAAAACCAATTCCCGATTTGTTTTTTTAGAAGATAGTTCTAATTTTTTTCGGGAAATCAAATATTAAAAATTAAAAAGCAAAATGACAAATAAAAATGCAAAATTATCTGTTTCCTTTTAGGGTCATAAATTTTTTTAATGTATTTTTGATTTTTGATTTGTAATTTTACATTTTGATATTTAATTTTTACATTTTGTTGATTATGATGGACTTGATTCTAAGTAAGTTTTCGATTGTTAGGGTATTTTTATAGTTAAATTGTGTTTTTACTGTTCGTATTCCCACATGGAGTAGAAGGATTTCAGTCTTCTTCTGTTGGGGCTTTTTCGCAGTTTATTCAGAGCGTTTTCTTCTATTTGTCTTATTCTTTCCCTTGTTACTTTAAACATCAGTCCTATTTCTTCAAGAGTTTTGGTTTCGCCGTCTAACAGTCCGTAACGTAGTTCCAACACTTTTCTTTCTCTTGAAGATAAGGTGTTATCTAAAACCTCTAAAAGACTTTCGCTTAACAATGTTAACATGGCTTGTTTTGCCGGAGAAGGTGTTTTTTCTTTGGCGATTATATCTCCATAAAGCAAATCTCCGTCTTCGGAAACAGGTTCATCCAGTGATTTTGTTGAATCGCCTAACGTTTGAGCAAATTTTATCCGTTCCTTTGAAATTCCAATGTACTTAGCAATTTCCTCAAGAGTAGGTTTAGTACCATTTCTCTGAAGTAGATCTCTTTTTGACTTCGTTATCTTATTGATGAGTGTTAATGTATGAGTAGGAATCGAAAACGAATCTGATTGTTCCGCAAGAGTCTTTATTATAGCCTGTTTGATCCACCATATCCCATACGTCGAGAATTTATAACCTTTTCTATGGTCAAATTTTTCAACAGCTTTTATTAATCCGGCGTTGCCTTCCTGGACAATGTCCATAAAACTGACACCGCTTCTTTTGAATTTTTTAGCAATAGAAAAGACCAGGCGGATATTTCCCTCAATTAGTTCTCTTTTTGCCTGACAGAAAAAACTTTCCCATTTTCGAACATTTCTGTATATGTAGTTTACTTCTTTCCAGTCCGAGTGAATTTCGAGTTGAAAGTTTTTGATTTCCTTAATTATGTCTTTTAACTGTTTTTTCAAAATTTTTCTTTCTTTCGTAGAACTTACATTTTTAAATTCTTCTCTTAAATTTCTAATATGCGTTACTTTTTTCTTGAACTCGTCGTGTATTTCCGCCTGTAAACGCATTAGTTTCTTAAGGTAAGGAGTCTGTATCCGGAATTTTAATGTGTATTTGATTATGTTTTTTTCATATCGCTTGTATTTGAATTTATAAATTCTTTTTCCTTTTTTAAGATATGCATTCTTATATTGTATCAGTTTTGATTTCCATTTTTCTATACGTTTCATCAATTTAAATAAGCTTTTTTTATCCTTATGCCCTTCGTAATTTTCATTCCATTTGTGCGTATCTAAGTATAGAAACTGCTTAATAAGAAAAGGAGATTTTTCTATTTCCTCTTTATAGGATAAAAGCTTGTTTAATACGGGAAGAGATCTGAATAAGTATCTCGAGATCATGGTACGACCTTTTTCTAATTTCTTACCTATTTCGTATTCTTCCTCTTTTGTGAGCAGGGAAGTTCCGTCAATGTCACGAAGATAAAGTTTCATGGGCTGATCTAAAGCTACAGGAGAAATTTTAACGGAACTAATATTATAATCCAGGTATTTTTCTTCTCCGTCCTCCTCTTCTGGTGTGTTTTCTAATTTGTCTCCTATTTCGGATAAGATTTCGTTTAATTTCTCCTCTGTTATATCTAATTTTTCTTTTAGTTCGTCAAGATAGATGTTCCCATCTTTATCCATGAAATTTAAAATTTCCGACCAGAGGAGGTTTTTATCTTCCAAGAATTTCTCCTTTTTCGAGCTGATTCATTTCTATACCAAGGTTTCTTATATCCCTCAGCAAGAACGTCTCCTTATTTTCGTTTTCTCCTTTTTCTTTAATTTTTTGTAACTCAATTCTTTTTTCCTCAATTAGGTTTTCCAAATGGTATTTTTTCAATTTTTTTGCGCATGTAATCGCTGAATTTATAGGTTCTTCACTTTTTTTCATTAAGTATTCCACAAAAGACGGGGGGAGGGAGTTTATAAAATCTTT
Organism: uncultured bacterium; assembly: GCA_964594255.1. Lineage (GTDB taxonomy): Bacteria > Hydrothermota > UBA3072 > UBA3072 > UBA3072 > JAFGHJ01. The sequence goes on from CAZQNI010000016.1 coordinate 9,256, forward strand.
CGTCTTCAAATTCATACCTTCTTTTATTAACCTGAAGGATTTTTTTAGATGAGGATTTTGAAAATGTTCTTCTTTTATTATAGAAAGAGCAGCATCTCTTTCCTTTGGATTTTCTAAAATTGCGAATATTACGTATAATTCGTATTCTTCTCTCTCACCGATATTACTTTTTTTATTAGAAATAATAGTTGTTTGCTTTAGTTTAGTTTGAGCCAAAAGTTCATTTCTAATTGCGAGTTTTTTTGCGATAAAGTCTTTATAAATCTCCCTTTTTGTAGGATCTCTGATTACTTCAAGCATTGACTTAATCTCGTCAACAGCTTTTGAAAGCTCCATAGGAGAACTGAGTTTATATTTGTTTCTTATTCTGTCCAGCATCCAGTCCATGAAGTCGTTTGAATCTTTTATTAGTTTCTCGAAAACTTGTTTTCCTTCTTTTACTATTATCTCGTCAGGGTCTTTTGCTTTTCCTCCCTTACCTATCTTTACGTTAATTCCCTCGCCGAGTAGCATCCCTAAAGATCTTAATGTTGCTGTTTTTCCTGCGTTATCCTCATCAAAGAAAAGGATGACCTCTTTTGCGTATCGAGAGATCAGTTCTGTCTGGTCCATTGTGAGAGAGGTACCCAGGCAGGCGACAGCATTTCTTATGCTTGCCTGATAAAGGGATAAAAAATCGAAATATCCTTCTACAAGTATAACTTTTTCTGTTCGCCTTATTTCTTCTTTAGTGTGATGCAAACTATAAAGATTTTTCCCTTTTTTGTGTATTGGGGTATCAGGTGAATTAAGATATTTTGGTCCTTTTTTACTTAATCTTCTTCCTCCAAAGCCTATAATCCTTCCTGAAGTAGAAAATAGGGGAAATAGAAGCCGCAAGAAAAATGTATCTTTTAACCCGCCGTTACTTTTTTTCACTAGACCGCTTTTTATTAAGTCTTGTATTTTAAATTCTTTTTTCGCTTTGGGAAAGAAATTACTTCCATATGGCGCAAAACCTAATTTGAACTCTTCTAATGTGTCTGTTGTAAGAGCTCTTTTTTTTAAATAATTAAGTACTTCAGGTGATTTTAAGAGTTCTTTGTGATAGAAATCTACCGCAAAGTCGTGTATTGAATATAAGACTTCGTTTTTCCCCTCAAACTTCCCTATTTGTATGCCGGCTCTTTCGGCTAATATACGAACAGCTTCCGTAAAAGGAACTTTTTCAAACTCCATTACGAATGTAATGACGTCCCCACTTTTGCCACAACCAAAACAATGAAATATGTTTAAAGAGGGGGAGACATAAAAGGAAGGAGTGTCGTCTTTGTGGAACGGACAATTAGCTACATGATTCTTTCCTGCCTTTTTCAAGGGGATATACTCTCCAATGAGGTGAGTTATTTCTATTTTTTCCTTAATTTGGTTTATAACCTCATCAGAAACAAACATAACGTTAAATTTTAAGGTTTTTTCCGACTTTCGCAAGCCCCATTGTAGCGGCGAAGCCGCTAAAGTGCAAAAATTAAAAATCAAAATGCAAAATTACAAATCAAAGTTTAGAAATAAACAAAAAAACAAAAATAAAAGTCTGTGTGCTCTTTGAGTAAATTATGGTTTAGAGCTAGAAATTTCTTGATTTTAGCGCATTTCACGTTTAGTATTTAAATACGGTGGGGAATTCGACCATATTGTAAAAATTGAATCATTTATTCGAAATTATAAAAAAGAGTAAAAACAACTGTATTTCTTCCTTCATATTTGTCTTTGCAATTATTGTATTTTACCAAAAAAGACGTGAGAAAATTTTTAAAAAAAATTCAAGTTTACCCCTTGACAAAGTGGATAATGTGATTATAATTGTGGGTACAGGTGGTGGAAAGTGGGGAATGGGTTTTAAGGGTAAGGAGGAAAGAATGTATTTTATAGGAAATGACATATACTCTGTTGACCACAAAGGAAGAGTATTTGTTCCTGCGAAGTTCAGGTCTGTTTTATCGGAAGAAGACGAGGGCAGTTTTTATATAGCAAGAGGTTTTGAAACATCTCTTTTGCTTTTTCCTCTTTCGGGGTGGAATGAATTTGTGAAGGAGCTTTCAAGTAAAAAATATTCCCAGAAAAGTATAAGAGAGGCAATAAGGGCTTTTTCCTATGCTGCGGAACGTCTTTCTATGGATTCTCAGGGGCGTATTGTCCTTCCTAAAGAGCTTCGAGATTATTCGAAAATAGAGGAGGAGGTTTTTTTTCTTGGAGCTATTGATAAGATTGAATTATGGTCACCTTCCGTTTACGAAAAATATTCTAAGGGGAGTAGCGATATAAATGAATTGTATTCAAAGCTTGGTATGTGATGAGCGTATAATGCGAAAAGCCACTGTTCATCTTCCGGTAATGGTAGATAAAGTGGTTGATTATCTTGTTTTTAATAAAAAAGGCGTTTATGTAGATGCCACCCTTGGATGCGGTGGCCATTCTCTTGAAATCCTTGCGAATTCTGATGCTTTTATAATAGGTTTTGAACTTGATAAAAAGCAGATTGAAATCGCAACTAAAAGATTATCCGAATTTAGAAAAAGAGCTTCATTTGTTCATGGCAATTATAGAGATATGGAAAAGTTCATAGACAAAAAAGTTGATGGAGTTCTTTTTGATTTTGGCCTATCCTCCTATCAGTTGGATGACCCGGAAAGAGGTTTTTCTTATAGAAAGGAAGGTCCGCTTGATATGAGGTTTGGAGAAAAAGGTGTTACGGTTTCGGATATGTTAGAAGAAAGTAGCGAAGAGGAAATTGCCGATATCCTTTATTATTACGGTGGGGAAAGGGCTTCGAGAAGGATTGCAAAGAAAATAAAAAGGGAGAAACCCAAAACCACAGAAGAGCTTGCTCTTTTGGTTAGGAAAACTGTTCCAAGGAACAAAGCTCACAAGCATCTTGGCAGGGTTTTTCAGGCTCTTCGGATAGCAGTTAATGATGAGTTTCGTAATATTGAGGAAGGAATTTTGACTGCATCAAAAGTTTTGAAGGAAAAGGGCAGATTGGTGGTGATAACCTATCATAAAGATGAAGAAAAATTAGTTTGCAAAAAAGCAAAAGAAAAATCTTTGAAGCCCCTTTTTAAAAAACCGTTTAAACCTTCTAAAGATGAGTTTCAGCGTAATCCCCGGTGTAGAAGTGCGCATTTACGGGTTTTTGAAAAATGAGAGCCGCGAGAATATTATGTATGATTTTGATTTTTATTTCGCCTTTTATCTTACATGTTTGGAAAAAAAATATGGTCAATGCGCTTAATATAAAAATATCAAATTTAACAGGAGAAGTTCAGAATCTCGAGAGAAATGTCGCAATACTTAATTCTAAGTGGAGAAGAGAGGCTAGCCCAGGTGTTATCGAAGGAAAAGCTCGAAAAATCCTGAACATGAGATATCCGAAAAGAGGCGAAATGTTTACAATAGAGGATTTTAATTTTTGAAGGTAAAATTAATGAGAAATAAATTATTTAGAGGAAAAGCTAGAATATTAATTCTTCTATTCGTGGGTCTCTGGTTTTTAGTTTTTTGTAGGCTTTTTTATCTTCAGGTTATCAGAACTGAAGAAATTAGTAAGCAAACGAAGGAAGAGCAGCTACGGTTACTTCCTATTGAGTCAAGAAGAGGAAACATCTTTGACAGGGAAGGCAGGGTTCTTGCCACGGATTTAAAAATGTTTACGCTTTATGCAAAGAAAAGCTTAATCAAAGATCCGAAAGTGATTGCAAAGAGGCTTTCGGATTGTCATTTAGGGAGTGAAGAGAGACTGCTAAAGCTTCTTTCGGATGATGCTGAATTTATAAGAATTGCAAGGGGGATTTCGGATTCGGTTGTAAAGGAAATAAATGTTCCTGGTGTATATGCTGTAAAAGAATGGTTCAGATTTTATCCCTCGAATCTTTTGGGAAGAACTCTTTTAGGCTCTCTTGATTGGAGAAGAGAAGGTATATT
>CAZQNI010000017.1:0-13192 GCA_964594255.1 uncultured bacterium
CCGTAGATGAAAAACACTTAAAATATATCACGAAATTGCGGCGTTTGGGTCTGGGAAAAAAATAATTCAAAAAATATTTGTGTTATTTGTGCTATTTGTTGTTAAAAAATGGGTTGGGAGTGAACGAATAAACAATCTTGACATAATAGTTCGTTATCAATATACTAAATAACACGAATTTAAAAATATTAAACTAAAAACTAAGATTTTTAAGTGCAAACATATTAAATTTTAAGGAGGTGTAGATGAAAAAAGATAAAAAAAATACTTCTAAAAAGTCGACAAAAAAATCCCAAAAAACAACTAAGATAAAAATTAACAGAAAAAAGATTTTAGAAAAAGTTAAACAAAAACGAGTTTGGATTCCGACAGTCTCGGTTCTCGGCATAATTTTAATCTTCCTCTTGCTGTATTCACAAAAAAAACTAATTGGAATACGGGCAACAGAAGATACATATGATTATACATACCAACATGAATATGAAGCTCAATCGGCTGAAAGCACAACACAATACGTTTCATCCGATGAACTAAAAATAATATCTTACGGTCCAAAAGATGAATCCCGCGGACAGGTTCAAATAAAAATACATCTTAACAATCCCATAATACCTCTAACAACGCTGAGCGACGAAATGCGAGATTCGATTTTGAGCCATTTTAGCCTTGAACCTTCAATAAAAGGAAAATTCCGGATTCTCGGAACTTCTGGTGTGGTATTCGAACCGGAACACAGCCTTCCCATGTCAACGCATTATATTGTAAAAGTTAAAAAAGGAATAAAAGATATTGCCGGAAATGAACTAAAGGAAGATTTTAGCTGGGAATTCAGAACCCCTCTGCCAGAAATAAACACTAATCCATACAACAACTCACATCACATCAAATTAGACCAGGAAGTATATATAACAAGCAACACCTCTTTAAATTTGAAATCTCTAAAGAATAAAATAGAATTCTTTGAAACCGAAACAAAAAGGAAAGTGGTATACGAATTTCTGGAAAGTGAAGGAAACCCTAAAGATAAACAAGACATCGGAATGTACCGCTTGAGATATAACTATATCCTAGACCCGGTAAGGGAACTAAAAAAAGATACCAGATATACTGTTATAATTAATCCGGGAGTAATGACTGAAAGAGGAAACAGACCGATAGAACAAAAATACACTTCGAATTTCAGAACCTATCCTCTTTTTAGATTTACCGGGTCAGGTTTCTGCAGCGGATGCGGAAATAAAGTCACAACGATTCCCTATGTAACTTTCACAAATGCGCCTGATTGGGAAAGTGTTAAAACAAATGTTTCTGTTTTTCCCGAAGGTGAAGAAAACTTGTTAAGTAGATATTCGGGGTGTATGGGATATTCCTTTGGCTTTGAAAACCATTTGCTGGAACCGAACACCGAGTATAAAGTAAATTTAAAAGAGGGGCTGATAGATATTTACGGACAAAAAGTAGAAAACCCTCAACAAATTTCTTTCAAAACAGGAGAATTAACCCCAAAAATGTGGGGTCCAAGCGGATATCAAATTATAACACCCAATATAGAACCGAAACTCGGGATAAAAACAGTCAATATAAATAAAGCTTTTTATATCATACAGGGATTAGAGCCTAAAGATATTCTAGTTAGAGAAAGACTAAATTATTACTACTCAATAGATAATCTAATCGACAATTTAAAAACGGAAGAACTGCGTCAGGATATAAAATTAAATGAAGTAAAAGTAGGTAAAGCCTATTTTGACCTAAAGGAACATCTCCGAGGCGGGAAATTTGGCGTGGTTGCTTATAAATTTAGCTCTCCAACAGTAGAGTGTTACTCTCGACCCATAAAATTTAACGGCCTTATCCTGCGAACGGATATAGGAATATATACCCAGTTCCATCCAACAGGCGGCATTGTCAAGTTAAATCGGCTTACGGACGGTAAACCAGTCGGCAAAGCAAAAGTCAAAATATACAGAGAAGACGACCTGCCCAGACTGGAGCGAATATGGGACCTCATTACCGATAAAAATATAAACAGGATATCCCCTTGTTTCGAAGGAGTAACGGATTCCGAAGGGATGCTTCTCCTTTCAACCTCACAGATGCTAAAATGTACAAAAAGAAGAATAAGCAATAAGATACTGAATGAACTTTATCCACCGGAAGCCGACCCTGATGACATTCTATATGACCAGGAAAGATTTGGATTCGCGGAACCGCCTCGACTTCTAATAGTCGCCGAAAAGGATGATGATTGGACCTTCATTCATACAGAAAGTGGAGGAAATCCCTCTCTCTGGAATTTCGGCATAAGTTCAGCCTGGGAAGCAGAAAGACCACTCTGCAGAGGAACGATATTCTCGGACCAGCATTTGTATCGTCCGGGAGATACAGTAAGATTAAAAGGCGTTTCTAGATATTTGCTTTACGGAAAATTGCAAACGGGAAAAGGGTTACCTTTTGAAATTAAACTCCGGGACCCGCACGGTGGAGAAAAACAGATAGGAAAAGTAAGAGTGAACGAATTCGGTACTTTCAATTTTGAAATACCCACAAAAGAAGGACAACCCCTTGGTTATTACAATATCACTGCAGAAAATACAAAACACAATCTAAAATTCTACGGCAATTTCAGATTGGCTGAATTTAGAGTGCCGGAGTTCGAAGTTAAAATGGATATCAATAAGAAAATAGTCGTACCCGGAGAACCATTTAAAATTTCCTGGGAAGGAAATTATTATTTCGGCGCACCTATGGCAAAAGCTTCTTCGTCCCTCAATATAACCCGTAGAAGAACATATTTCACACCAGAAGGCTGGGAAGAATTCTCCTTTGGCGTTCCCTCTTATCTGCAGGAGGAAAAATCTTCAATCAGCGGCAGTTACCTAAGGGAAACCATTGAGCTGGATGATAAAGGTAAAGCTTCCAAAATCATCACTCTTCGGCGAGATGACGTTCCCTACAACATGACTTATCTTTGCGATGTGGAGGTAACGGACGTTTCAAGGCAAACTTCCTCCGCAAACAAAAGTATTACGGTTTTACCAGACAAACGACTTATTGGCGTAAAACTCGATGACTGGATAATTGCAGCAAAAGATATTTTGAAAGCATCGGTTGTCGTATCGTCACCTGAAGGAGAAGCTTTAAGCGGAATACCGCTAACTGTTAAACTGATAAAAAGAGAATATCATTCAGTTAAGACAAAAACTCCCGAAGGAAAATTCAAAGTCGAAAACACGCTTGCGAAAAAGGTAGTCAGTACCAAAGAAATAATAAGTACTAACACACCAAAAGAGTTTACCTTTTCCCCTGAAAAAGCAGGTTCATACTTTGTTCTTGCCGAACTACGAGACAACCCAAACAGCGGTACCTCTGCCGCAGCTTCAATATGGGTAGCTGGAGAAAGTTATGTGCCCTGGGAAGAAACCGGTGAAGATAAGTTGGAAATCATAATGGATAAAAAAGAATACAAGGTTGGAGACACAGTCCAGGCTTTTATTAAATCACCCTTCCCCGAAGCGGAACTATTTTTAACTGTATGCAGGGAAAAGATTTTTCTGAAAGACTCAAAGGAAATAAAGGGAGGAGGCTTTACTTACAATTTCGTAGTAACCGAAGATATGCTGCCAAACGCGTATGTAGGAGCCGTGCTTTACCGACTGGGAGACCCGATCGTCCCCGTGGAAGAAGAAACGGGAAAGCATATGGAGAAGATTGGCTTTCAAGGCTTTAAAGTATCAATATCCGATAAATACCTGCAAGTGGAAATTACTCCATCAAGTAAGAAACTCAGACCGGCAGAAGAATTAGACGTCGATATTAAAGTCACACGAACGGATAAGAAAGGACATAGAAGTGAATTGACAGTTATGATAGTAGATGAAGCCGTACTCTCTTTAACTGGATATACTCCTCCCGATCTCGTAAAAATAGTATACGCGCACAGGGGCCTTTCCGCGAGAATCACAGACAATCGACCTTTCATAATAACAAAAGAAGAATTGCTACAGAAGGGTTACGGCTATGGCGGAGGAGCAGAAAGAATGGTCGCAGGGCCACGGGTAAGAAAGAAATTTTTGAAATTAGCTTATTATAACCCTCATCTTGTAACCGATAAAAACGGAAAAGCGCATTTCAGTTTTAAACTACCCGACAACCTGACAACATGGAGAATAATGGTTGTCTCAGTCGGAGAAAACGACTTGTTCGGTTATAAGGATGAAAAAGTCGTTGCCACACAACCTTTCGTTCTCCGCCCTGTCCTACCAAGATTTGCCAGAATCGGTGATGAATTCCTTTCAGGAGTCGCTATTACCAACTCAACAGAAGGAGAAGGTGTAGTTAAAGTATCAGCCGAACTCTCGGGCGAGTCAATAATACTCAATCAAAATGAATCGACAACGAATGAGACGACAATAAAATCAGGACAATCGACAACTATTCTTTTTCCCTTCAAAGCCACCCGTAAAGGAGAATCGACACTAAAATTCACCGCATACTTTACCGGTACTTTCGGCGGAGAAAAAATAAAAGAATCCGACGCAGTCCAAACCACTCTTCAGGTTAAAGAATTGCTCGCCACTGAGACTGTAGTAGCAGTCGGAGAAACAAAAGAAAAAGCCGAGCAGGCGATCAAAATCGGCGATAAGGTACGAAAAGATATGGGCGGATTAGAGGTCACGCTTTCCAGTACAGCCCTAACAAATATCGGCGAAGGAGCAAAATACCTTGTCGAATACCCGTACGGATGTTTGGAACAAACTTCAAGCAGACTTCTCGCACTCGTTCAACTCAAATTTCTTTCCGATAAATACGGATTTGAACTTGAAGCCGTGAAACCGGTTGATAAAGTAATAGAAGCAAACATCAGAAAAATTCTTCTAATGCAAAAGTCTGACGGCGGATTCAAATTCTGGCCAACGAGCTGGCGTTCCGACTGTTTCTTATCACCATATGTCGCGTACCTTTTCAAGAGATGCGAGGATTTAGGATACAAAATTCCTGACGACGCACAGAACGATCTTCTTAATTTTCTCGAATATACCCTGAGAAACCCATGTTATTCATTTTTCAGCTGGAAAGGACTGGCAGAATACAGAATCAACATCTTACTTGGAATGCATTACCTGGGTAAAAACGATGAAACCTACTTTGAGGAATACTTCAATCGCAGAAATGAATTAAGCTTTGGTGCACAAATAAGTCTCGCATATCTACTTTATAAATCCTCGAGATGGGAAAAAGAAGCACGCATACTCCTGGAAGAGATTAAAAATGGAATGTTTGTCACAGCGCAAACCGCACATTTTGAAAGTCCAAGAGATTTACCTCCATCATGGTTATTCATGTACTCACCAATAATAACGACTGCCGAAGCGACTAAACTTTTCCTTGAAATGGAACCCGAGAGTGAATTTATTTCAAAATTCGCCCGTTATATGTTAAACGCAAGGAAAAACGGAAGATGGAGATATACATACGAAAATGCCAAAGCCATGGACGCCCTTGTAGAAATCTCATTAAAAAGAGAAGCAGAGCCTCCTAAATATTCCGCGAATGTGTTCATTGCAGGAGAAAAAGTCCTTACTCATATGTTCAAAGGGCATCAGTATAAACCTTTTGAAGAATTTATACCCATTACAAAACTACCGGATGGTCTCTCTAAAATTGAGCTTTCCAAAAAAGGGAGCGGATTTTTATACTATGTACTATCATACTCATACAGAATAAAGGGCGCTCAATCCTCCAGAAACGAAGGTCTTACCATAAAAAGATCAGTAAGGAATAAAGATACCGGTAAGCTTATCGCCAAATATGAAAATCAACCGCTAAAACCTATCAATATTAAGCCTGGAGATGTCCTTGAAGTCGAACTTGAGTTTAAGGTCAATCAGACTTCTTACCATCTTGTAATCGACGACCCGCTTCCTTCGGGTCTGGAAGCGATCGATGCCTCGTTAAAAACAACTTCAACAAGATACGATATTGACTCACAGGAAAGAACTACAAGAGGAGGCTCATGGAATCCTATAAATCACACGGAACTGAGAGACGACAGGGTTGCTCTTTTCTCCGATATGGTTAGACCCGGAATATATCAGTATAAATACTTACTCAGAGCAACGACATCAGGCTACTTCTTATGGCCCTGCTCAAAAGTCAGTCTGATGTACGAACCTGAGCAGTTTGGTACAAGCAGCGAAGGATTCATAGAAGTATTGAATGATTGAAAAACAAAAAAATCTACCACAGAGGACACAGAGTAATAATTGTGTTAGAAAAGAGAGAAACACAGAGAACACGGAGAAACAAAATCGAAACTCTGTGCTCTCTGCGGTAAAAGAATCCGGGGTTGAATAAAGTGAGATTTGTGGTTTATTTCTTCGAAAAAATTAAAGCTAACTTAAATAAGAAAAAAGTGCTTCAGAGTTTTTGGGTTTCAATAATCTTATTTATACTTGCCTTTCGACTTACACCTTATCTTCTACCAATTACAGAAGAAGCTCTAAAAAAAGAAAGCTTTCATTCTGTTAAATTCTACGCCCGTGACGGAAAATTACTCCAGGAAGTTCTATCGGAAAATTCAACCCGCTCAATACACACTAACCTAAATCAAGTATCCTCTTACTTTCTAAAAGCAATTATAGCTTCCGAAGATAAAGACTTTTACCACCATAATGGTATTGACTACACAGCTGTCATAAGAGCAGCCTGGCAAAATACTAAAAAAAGGAAAATCGTATCTGGTGCTTCAACAATAACACTCCAGCTTGCGCGAATGATGAGACCGGGAGAGCGGACACTACTCAAAAAGATAAAAGAAGCGTATTTTGCGTATCGTCTGGAAGCAGGATTAAGTAAAGAAAAAATTCTTGAATCTTATATAAATAGGATACCGATGGGTGGAAACCTTTACGGCATTGAAGGAGCCTCAAAGGCTTACTTCGGTATATCATCTTCGGATTTAACTCTTGCACAGGCTTCTTTTCTGGCTTCTATTCCCAATTCTCCAACCCGCTTGAACCCTTATAATAATTTAGAAGAAATCAAGAAACGCCAAAAATATGTTCTTGAAAAAATGGAAGAACAAAATCTTATAGATAAAGAAAGAATCGATAGAATACTTAAAGAAGATATTTCTTTAAGACCACAAACAGCCTCCTTTCTTGCACCGCATTTTGTTTTCACCCTAATAAAAACACTACCGGAGGATGTACAAAAGGTCAAAGTTACGATTGACCGAGATTTACAGAAAATCGTTCAGGAGCAAACTAATAGAGTGGTAAAAGCTCTTGAACCCTTTAACGTCACTAACGCAGCTGTCATATTACTAGATAACGCAACAGGCGAAGTCCTTGCATATACTGGTTCGGCAGATTTCTTTAACTCTGAAAATGAAGGCGAAAACGACGGAGTAAGAGCTTTGCGCCAACCGGGATCCACATTAAAACCTTTTCTTTATCTATTAGCTTTCGAAGATGGGCTCACACCCTCAACAATAGTTTCAGACATACCAACTTACTACAAGATGCCCACAGGCATATATTGCCCTAAGAATTATTCCGAAGACTTTTACGGTCCCGTAAGACTAAGAGAAGCTCTGGCAAATTCTCTTAATGTTCCGGCTGTTAGAGTTTTGGCGAAAACAGGCATAGATAGATTCCTATCACGTCTTAAGGATTACGAATTTAATTCCTTAGACAAAAACGCAGATTATTACGGCGTCGGACTTGTACTCGGAGGAGGAGAAGTATCCCTGTTTGAATTAGCAAGAGCTTACATGTGTCTTGCACGCTCGGGGAGTTTCATCCCTATTAAAGAAATAGTAACGATTGATGGAGAAGAAAAGAAAAACACAGAATCGGAAAAGACAATCTCTACGACTGCATTGAATTATTTGATAACCGATATCTTAAGTGATAAATTTGCCCGTACCTCAGAATTCGGATTTTATTCCGTACTGAACTTTCCCTTCCCCTGCGCTGCCAAAACAGGAACCTCGTTCCGCTTCTGCGACAACTGGACAATAGGTTTTACCAAAGATTATACTCTTGCTGTCTGGGTGGGGAATTTCGACCATACTCCCATGCAAAAAGTTTCAGGTGTATCCGGAGCCGGACCTCTGTTCGCAAATATCATGCATTTACTTTACAGTAAAAAAGATTATCCGGAAAAAGAACCTTTACCGGAAGAACTTACGCGAATTACCATTTGCCCTCTATCGGGTAAAAGACCAAATCCTTTCTGTCCATCTTCAATCGAAGAGATAATACCCAAAAAGAGTCTTGTTTACTACAACAAAGATAGCTGTAACATGCACACTCATGATAAAGGAAAAGTTCATACGGTATTACCGGGCAGATATGAAGAATGGGCAGAAGGATTCGAAGCAAAAAATCCATCAAGCGAAATAAAACATGAAGAAAGATTTAAAATAATAAAACCGCAACAAGGAGCAATTTTTTACCGATTATCCAATGTAAAACCCGAATATCAATCTATAAAAATAGAACTTATAACCACCGAAAAAGAAGAAAGAATAACCTGGTCTTTAAATGGAGAAAAATTAAGAGAAACATTTAAAGAACATAATTTCCTCTGGCAAATAAAACCCGGAGAATATTGCCTTACAGCTAAATCAGAAAAGGATAAAGATTTATCAAGTAGTATCAGTTTTACGGTAAAATAAAAATATATTTTCTACTAAATTAATCAATTTGCACATTTAAAAAACTTATTGACTTTCCCGGCAATTACATTACTCTGTATATTGGAATTAAGATGGCAAAGATAAGTAAAAGAAATATCGAAGAAATGCTCATGGAAGCAATCGAGAAGGCTGAAACAGAACTTCCTAAAGACGTTGTAAAAGCTTTAAGAAAAGCAAAAGAGGTAGAAAAGGGGCTTGCCAGAATCCAGCTTGAAGCAATTCTCGAAAATATTAAAATCGCTTCGAAACAAAATATCCCAATGTGCCAGGATACGGGTATAATGACATTTTATATAGAAGCAGGCATTGAATTTAAATACCTTGTTGATTTAAAGAAAATTATAAAAAACGCGGTAAAAAGAGCAACAGTAGAAATTCCTCTGCGTCCAAATACCGCTAATCCCTTTACGGGTGAAAATTCGGGAGACAATACAGGTATGCATATCCCCTATATAAACTGGAATATTGTAAATGGCAGCGAATGTACGATTCACATTTTACCTAAGGGTGGCGGTTCGGAAAATATGAGCGCTTTATGGATGCTTAATCCCGGTGAAGGTTTAGTTGAATTAAAAAAACTTATAGTAGAACAAATTACAAACGCGGGGGGCAAACCCTGTCCCCCGACCATCGCAGGAATCGGTATCGGTGGCGGTGCCGATATATGTATGCAACTCGCAAAAAAAGCCCTTCTACGTAGAGTCGGAGAAAGACACAAAGAAAAACAAGTAGCAAAAACGGAAAGAGAATTAATTAAACTCATAAATAAAACAGGAGTTGGGCCAATGGGAATGGGCGGAAAAACTACAGTTTTGGACGTACACATCGAATACGCTCATCGTCACCCCGCGTCTTTCCCGGTGGGTATGGTCTTACAATGCTGGGCTCACAGAAGAAAAACCATAAAAATTGATAACAACGGCTCCATAAAACTTACATAAATGAAAAAAATCTATCTGGAAACACCCCTATCAACAAAAGATATAAAAGATTTAACTGTAGGAGATATTGTTTTTTTAAGCGGTAAAATCTTCACCGCAAGAGATGAAACACATAAGAAAATGCTCGAGCTAAAAAAGAAAGGTAAAAAAATACCCTTTAATCCAAAAGAATTGGTACTTTTTCACTGTGGTCCTGTCGCCCGAAAAGAAAAAAACAAATGGGTTATAGTATCAGCCGGACCCACAACTTCGATAAGAATGGAAAGTTTTGAAAGCGAATTTTTGTCATTATTCGGAGTAAAGATGATTATTGGTAAAGGCGGAATGGGGAAAGAAACTTTAAAAACACTTAAAAAAACAGGAGCAGTATATGCCCATTTCACGGGCGGAGCTGGCGCTCTTGCGGCAAAATCAATAAAAAAAGTCGAAGACGTTTATTTTCTTGAAGAACTCGGAATCCCTGAAGCCTTATGGATACTAAAAGTCGAAAATTTCGGACCCCTAATTGTAACGATGGATGCAAAGGGAAATAGTTTTTATGAAAAGAAGAAAACATGAACCACAGAGAACACAGAGTATTTAATTTTAATTAAAAAAACACACTGAGCACACAGAGAAAAAATAATAAGAAATAATAAATGCCAGATAATAAGAATCACGATATTGAAAAATTAATCAAGAAAGCCAAACAACCGCAAAAAATAGCTCCAAAATGGCACGAACATTACCGGGGGAAAATCGAAAGTTCTCTAAAATGCTCTGTAACAAGCGTGGATGATTTCAGTATATGGTATACTCCTGGTGTCGCGGAACCGTGTAAAATGATAAATAAAGACCCATCGCTTGCTTACAGATTTACAAATAAGTGGAACAATGTTGCGATAATTTCAGACGGTTCGAGAGTTCTCGGACTCGGCGATATAGGTCCACTCGCCAGCCTACCGGTTATGGAAGGCAAAAGCCTTTTATTCAAATACCTCGGAGGAGTAAGCGCTTTTCCAGTTGTCCTTGATACAAAGGAACCCGAGAAATTCATTGAAACTGTGAAAATAATTGCCCCTGCCTTCGGAGGAATAAATCTCGAAGATATCGAAAATCCGAAATGCTTTTACATTCTAGACCGTCTCAGGGAAGAATTAGACATCCCGGTCTGGCATGATGACCAGCAGGGAACCGCTTCAATCGAACTTGCAGGCATTATTAACGCATTAAAACTTGTAGGAAAAGATTTAAGTAAAGTAAAATTCGCTATTATAGGTGCGGGTGCAGCGAATGTGGCGCTCTGTAGAATATTATTCAAAGCCGGAGCAACCGAAAAGAATGTTGTAGTTACCGACAGTAAAGGAATTCTGCATAAAGGTCGAGAGGATCTTGATAAAAATAAAGAACACAATCCCTACAAATGGGAACTTGCCTGCATAACAAATGGAGAAGGCAAAAAGGGTGACAGCGAAGAAGCAATAAAAGGTACGGACGTTATGGTTGCAGCGGCAAAACCCGTCCCGGGTACAATAAAGAAAGAATGGATTTCCGGGATGAATAAAGATGCAATAGTTTTCGCCGTGGCAAATCCAGTTCCGGAAATTTGGCCATGGGAAGCAAAAGAAGCCGGAGCAAGGATCGTCGGAACCGGTCGTTCGGACTTCGAAAATCAGATTAATAATTCTCTCGGCTTTCCCGGTATATTCAGAGGAACGCTAGACGTAAACGCAAAAACCATAACGGACGAAATGACAATAGCAGCAGCCTATTCAGTTGCGAAAACTGCCGAAGAAAAAGGGCTACGAGAAGATTACATCGTTCCATCAATGGATGAATGGGAGGTTTTCATAAATGAAGCGGTTGCAGTCGGAAGCAAAGCAATCAAACAGGGAATAGCCAGAACAATTCTAAGTGAAAAGGAATTGAGAAAAAGCGCGGAAGAATTAATAAGCAATTCAAGGAAACAAACAGAACTGCAAATAAAGGAAGGTCTGATAAAAAAACCACCAAGATAGGTCTCACGACCGACCGATGACGGACGACCGCCGACAGTAGACAAAAAAAATCGTAATATTACTGTTTATTGTAGCTTCGAGTTTAGGGTTTAAAGTTTCAAGTCAATAAGATAAAAAAACGGGGTTTGTTTTCGAGCTTTGTATCCTTTATGGTTTTGTGTGAGATTAATCAAGGACTGTGGTTTTTAACTTTTTTTTAACTACCCAACGACCTAACCTTCTAACGTTCTAACTATTTGAAAAATCCGCACACTAACATCTATGAGGGAATATCCCCCCCCTAACCAGCCTAACATCCTCAACCGAGATAAAGGCTTCTCTATCATATTCCCTTAGAATTTTCAAAACAGACGAAAGATTTTTCCTGTTAACTACGGTAAACAATTCATCTATTTTCCCTGTCTCGCCACGAGCAATTCTACTGGTTACTCCATAATTTTTGTCCCTGAGTCTCTTAAGAAGTTCATTCGCACCCTTAGCTGTAAAAACATGAATACTAACCAGCCCAAGCGCAAGCTTCTCTTCAATAAGTATACCAAAATAAATACCCGCAGCAAAACCTCCCGCATAGACTATATAATAAAAGAAATTCGTGATATTTTGCATAATCTTGGTAATAGCAATAATCCAGACAAGAATTTCAAAAAAACCCAATAGAGAAGCCAAAAACCGCTGTCCCTTTGACACAAAGATTATACGTATCGTACCCAGAGAAACATCTACTGCTCTCGAGCAAAATATCAAAAGAGGCAATATTACCCATAGGAAAATCCACTGGTCAAAAAAAGAACTTCCTTCCATTTTAAAACACTCCCTTTCAATAAAGAACATTATATACACGATAATAATCTTCGCCAGCCCCAAAATATAAATCAAAAATTAAAAAGCAAAATGATTAAATTGGGATATAGGATTCTGGGGTTAGGATTTAGTAAAAAATAAAAATCTTTGTGTTCTTCGTGTTCTTTGTGTGAGATTAATTTGGGGTTGTGGGTTGAGTTTTAAACAAAAAAATACATTTTTTCTCTGTGTACTCTGTGTGTTCTTTTTTTCTCTGTGATCTCTGGTGAAAATTTTGATAGCAGTCCTTGCGGAAAAGTATAACCTGTTTTATTCTTTCTATATGGAAAACAATTTTAAACTTACCTCGGATTATAAGCCAACAGGTGATCAACCCCAGGCTATCGAAAATCTTGTGAAAGGTATAAAAGAGGGTAAAAAACATCAAACTCTCTTGGGCGTAACAGGCTCCGGAAAAACATTTACAATGGCAAATGTTATAGAGAGGCTCAACTTACCAACTATTGTAATTTCACACAATAAAACCCTATCGGCACAATTGTACGGCGAGTTTAAACAATTCTTTCCCGAAAATGCAGTAGAATACTTTGTCTCTTACTATGATTACTATCAACCGGAAGCTTATGTTCCCGAAAGCGACACTTATATAGGAAAAGATGCCTCGGTAAATGAAGAAATAGAAAGGCTGCGCATGAAAGCCACAACTTCCCTACTCGAAAGAAAAGATGTAATAATCGTTGCTTCTG
>CAZQNI010000018.1:0-13168 GCA_964594255.1 uncultured bacterium
CCTATATTGAAGTTCCATTTTCCCTCCTTTTACAAAAAATGATACAGGTATTTTTTAAAATGTCAAGGGTGATTTTTCGGTACTTTTTTTCCCAAATCAGAAGCGGTTCAAACAGGATTCGAATCTTATGCTTTAATTGCAAGACTTTTGGGCAACAAGCAGTTTTAGCGTTTAAAACCGAATTTAGTAATCGGTAAATCGAAATAGTAATTGAACCACAAAGGCCACAAAGCAAGAAAGAAGCCAGAAGCCAGAAAATTCTCCCCCCACTCTTTCTTTTTTCCTATTTGACTATTTTTCAATTTTACGATTTGACACCGATGCGAAGAATTTACTAAGTAACTACGAACTATTATTATTCTGGGCTATCTCACAAAAATCATCTTTTCAGAGTCGGGAGTTCCATGTTCTCCGCTAATTTGGCAAAAATAAATTCCGCATGCGACTCTATTTCCCTGGTCGTCTAACCCTTCCCAATCCACTTCGTAAGTATTAGTTGAAACAACACCGTCAATTAAAGTTTTTACTTTTCTCCCCGATATATCATATACAACAAGTTTCATGTAGCCCGTTTGCGGTACATAGTAACGTATAGTAGTTGAGGTGTTGAAAGGGTTTGGATAAATGCGGTACACAATAAATCTTGAAAATTTTTCAAAATCGACAGCCGATGTATCCAATTCAGAGATATCGAACCCTTCGCGGACATAATCATTGACGGCAGAAGCCGTATATGCGGGATTCCAGTTAGCTTTTGATTGCTGCCGTGCCTCTTCGATAAACCCTTCAAAGGTCCCATCTCCTCCCAGAGAACTGTAGTAAGATTCCACCGTACGTGTGGGGTCGGTAAAATCTATCTCCTCGTTTGTTGACCCGGTTTCTCCCGATGAAGAAATCCACTCTTCATAAGTATGATATTCCCCGTCGATTCGGGCAAAATTAGAAGGTTCGCTTGTATAATAAGTATTATCATAATAAGTAACGCTTTCAAAACCTCCCAAATGATATACCATCAAGGAGCCAAGAGTATCATCCTGTATGGAATTGTTAAAAATTTGTATATTGTTCCATGCTGTATTTACATTGACACGAAGCGCGTTATAACGAATGTCATAGACGGTATTGTCTTTTATTAAAATATTTGCCGCACTTTCGCCGGTTATATTTATGGCATATGTGTTGTTATACCACGGCTGGTGTAGAAAACAGTTATTTGATACGATACAATTGTTATTATCCATAATATCAAGATACCAGCCGAAATTCCTGCTTGTAGGATTGCTTCTGCCTATATGAAGCATAACATTGTTTCTTATTATAACATTACGGAACCTCGAATGCTCTTCTGTGTTGCCCCCGATCCCGATACCGATTTCACCTTCAACGTACAAATTATTGTCGAATAAAATTCCTATAGAAGCGTCGGTTTCATCGCTGCGCATTTTGTTGCCCATGCTAGATGCCCGCAGGAACATATTACCGCGTACCACCACGTCGTTACAGGCTCCAAAATAGGTGTTGTGGTTAAACATAGTAGCTGCTCCGCCTTCCTGAGAATTATCTCCGGTTCCCTGAATAAGCCAGCCATTATGGTCGAAAATACATTCTTCCACAAGTAATCCATCTATATGGCTTGCATAAAACCCCTGTGAATGAGAATTCGTACTGTAAGAATCGGTAATAATACATCTTCTCAGTCTAAAATCGGTTAACTGTGGACTGGTATACTTTTGCACCACCAGTCCGCCTGAAAAAAACCGAAAACAACAGTCTTCCATGAGGATATCGTTACCCCCGCCTACCCATCTTACCCCAATATTTGATGTAACAGATTCATCGTAGTCCAGCGAAGAAGAATCACGTTTATAACTGTAGCAATCGAGCCCTATGAAAAAAATATGCTCGTTCACATCATCACCCACTTTGCTGATTACTACACCATCACTACTTTTAATAAGAGGTCTTTCTCCTGCTCCGTAAGAAGAAATAAGCATGGGTTCGTCTTCCGAGTAACCTGATTTGTTTATAGAAGGAATATTTTCATACCACTCGTCTCCGCGCCTGAGCAGCATCCAGTCCGGACAACTGTCTCTCAATAGGGAATAAGCTCTTTCTAAAGTTTGGACCGGATAATCCGCAACCGAACCATCATTCGTATCGCTTCCCATACTGCTGCTGACATAAATAATTCTCGTATCGAGAGATGCAGTCACAACCGTCCATCCATTAGAATCCTGTGATACTTCCGCGTAAATCGAAACAGAGAGAAAAAAAACAATTAACGCAAAAGACATATAAAAAGCTTTCATTAAAAACCCTCCGAAAATTTTAGTAATATATATTAAGAAATAAGAATATATATGCAACCCAAAGAAAGTCCGCCCCCGTTGATACTATCAGTAATGTTTTTCTATTCCTCCGAATCCTATTAATTTATTTTCTCTTGTTTTCTTAATAAAGTTTGCTAATCGTTTATTAAATTCTCCCGGGCGTTTTCGTGCTCCATCTATATAAGCTATACGGATTCTTTTATAGACATGCGAAAATTTTTGATAATTTTCCCATGCCTTTTTATCTTTTTTTACTGCGTTTATAATATCGGCAGGGAAGACGAATTTTTCTTTGAGAATTTTTTTGACGGATTCCTTGATTGATGGATGTATCAGGTCTTTTTTAAGAAGCCATCTCAGTCTTTCTTTATTAGCCTGGGAGTATTTACTCTTAGGGTTTCTCGGAGAAAAACGCTGCATACTGCTTTCTTCATCGATTTTTTTTACAGTACTATCGATCCAGCCGAAACATAATGCCACTTCCACTGCGTCGTTATAAAGAATTCGAGGTTTGCCCGAAGATTTATTGGGGTATACCAGGTAGATTTCTTTTTCTTTATCGAATTTCTTTTCAAGCCATTTACGCCACTTGTTTCTGTCTGTTACATACAGTGTTTTGAATTTCTTCATTTTTTTCGTAGTCCGTAAACGGTCATCGGTCAATTTTATTCCTGTACTATTTATATCTGCCGTATTGCATACTCCATTTATCAGCGATTTTCAAAAATTTTTCATACCCGTTTTCTCTGATGAATTCCAATGCTTCTTTATATTTTTTGTATTTATATCCCTTTTTGTTTTGGAACTGATGGATAATTGGGCAGGAATTATATTTATCGCAATCCGCGCAGGAAATATAATTATTGGTAATGCAGCAAATTTTCATTTTACATTTTGCTTTTGAGATATCTCTTTTGCCGTTTTTATAACCTAATTTACACCCACGGCATGCGTTTTCTTTCAAAGCTTTGCATTTACCGCAATATGCACCGCAGCATCCAATTTCTTCCTTGCTCATACTTTCTCCAGTTTTTTGAATATGTTATATTCCCAGATTGTCTATGTCAAGGTTTGAATTAGCTACGAAGAAACTAAGACACTAAGTTTTTTTCTAAATCCCAAATCCTATCCCCTAATATAGTCTCTTGACTAAAGACTAGAAATTTCTTATAATTCTTATATTAGGGAAAACTGATATAAAAAAAAGACCCGATCCCTCTATCTTTCACATAAATTAAGGAGAAAAAAATGATTTACAGAGTGAATTCGAGTAAGGGAAAAACCTGGAATATAATCCGGTTTATTATTGTTATCTTAGTATTTTTTGTGTTTAGTGGAAATCTATTTTCGCAGGGCTGGTTATACACTTCGGGAAATAAGATTTACAAAGAAGATGGTACCGTGTTTGCCGGCCGCGGAGCGAATGTCTTCGATACTAGATCCTGTAATGCGGCTACAGCTTTCCCCCCAAATGTAGATGAGGTAAAACGCCGTATAGATGAAATAGTGGATGTTTGGGGCGCGGATTATTTAAGGCTTGTTCTCGAAAGTTATGAGTCTTTGCAATCCTGGCAGGTACACGGGCTATCGGTCCTCGAGGATACAGCCTACCTTAATGATATAGTTGAAATTGTGGAGCATATTGGTACAAAAGACAGCGTATACGTGTTGGTAAGTGTTTGGAATGATCCGTCTTTAAGTGATATGGGCTGGCCTACAGCGGAAACAATAGAAACCTGGAGGGTTCTGGTTCCAAAGCTTGCGCAATATCCTCACGTTTTATTTGGTGTCTGCAATGAACCTCAATCCAATTCCGATGGGGCTCTCGATCCGGATGTATGGGAAGCAATGAATAATACGGTTGCCGCTATACGTGAGGAAGAAGAAAATGCCAGTTCACCACAACCGCATATTATAACCGTACAGGGTACACGAGACTGGGGAAGATATTTGGGTTATTATGTCGATCATCCGATTACAGCCGGGGGAGACACGAATATTGCCTACGAGACACACTGTTACGACCATGAAGACAAATTTGCGGAAAGATTTATAGATCCATCTGAACATATTCCCGTAGTAATCGGTGAATTCGGACCTGCCACGATTAGCGGTACTCTTTATATGACTTTAGAAGAATGCCAGTTAATGATGGATGAAGCTGAAGACCTTCAAATACCTTATACTGCCTGGTCATTTCATCAGAGATGTCCCCCATGTTTACTGGTCGATTCGGCAGGAAGCGGGCCGGGATTTGGTATGACGATTGTTCCGACCGAGTGGGGTGAGTTATTAATGGATCAGCTGCTTGCGAAAGACTGCCCGAGAATAAGGAATTTTGAAGTCAATCCGGACAAAGTTACAAATGATGTGAGTACCGAAATAACAATTTCAGCGACGATTACTGATGAAGTTGGAGCAGTTACATCGGCTACACTGGATTTATCAGAAGTAGGCGGCGCAAGCGAAGTATCAATGTCAAATACGGATGATGTTTATACAGCTACACATATAATTGCTGCGGGATTTGAAGCTGGTATTAAAGATATATATTTAACAGCCGTAAACGACCGTGAAAAAGAAAGAATAAAAAGCATTGAATTACAGGTTGTTGAACCGGCTACGGAAGATTTGATAATTTACAACGATAGCGAAACACTTATCGAAGGAACCTGGGATTATAATGGTACCTTGAGTGAAATATCAAGCGGTGCTTATGAAGGTTCAAATCATTATCAGTTCGATTACAGTATTTCAAATTGGTACGCTGGATTTGGGTTAAATCTTATTAATTGGGAAGGTAATGGATTTGGTTATGATTTTACGGGATATGATTCTTTGCAATTTGCCTGCAGAGTAACTGGTACCGGAACTGTATCTATCAATTTAGTCGACGCAGATAATACAACAGTATCAGATGAAGTTTATCCAAGCAGTATTTCGGATAGCTATCAAAAATTCACAATTCCGTTAAGTTCTTTTACCGGTATGACATTAGATGATGTTGGTGAAATTATGGTTAATTTGAGCGGAGTGCAAACGGGTTCCGGAGTTTTCTGTATCGATGATATAAGGCTTAAGCCCCTGGCAGCTTCAGTTGACGATGAAGAAGTACAAAAAAATCTTAAGTTTAGCCTCCGTCAAAATTATCCTAATCCTTTTAGTACTTCAACAACATTCACGTTTATTCTTCCGTCGAGATCTTTTGTAACATTGAAAATATTTGATATAATTGGAAGAGATGTGAAAACGATTATTTCTGAAGAGCTGGATTCTGGTAAACATACGCGACTGTGGAATGCACAAGGGCTATCAAGCGGAATATATTATTATAGAATTCAAGCCGGGAATTTTACTGAGACAAAGAGATTAGTTATACTTAAATAAACTTAAAAATACTGCTCCACAACCCACCAATTCAGACAGGATAAAAACAGGATTTACAGGATTTTTTATTTTTAACCTTTAACTATTTGATTAATCCGAAGGATTCGTATTATTTATCCACTTATTTGATTCGAAGAATCTATGGAAAGAATACCCGACCCCTCTATTTTAATTTCTGCCTTTTCAATTTAGGTTTAAAAATTGCAAGTCCAATAGAAGTAAGATATCCCATGAGCATAATTAATGGTATTGGTCCAAGTGTAGTTTGACGTAAAAGAAATAAATTTTTCAACTCGTTTGTAATAGGTATGTCAGGATTAAATAAAATTGCAAACTTAACATCAAGAATTATTGTGTATATATCAATCGGTAACCAACCGTAGAATAATAGAAAACATACCAGGAACCATCTATCCTTTTTAAATTTGTATGGTCCTGTTCGCCAAAAAATCAATCCTGAAATAAAAATTATTGAATATGCAATAATAAGTATAATCGAACCACGGGACATTAAGGTATATCCAAATTGTTCCATTGTGGAGTCAGAAACAAGCATCGTAGAAATTCCTATTATCATTTGAAATGCAATTCCGCCAAGTAAAAGAAAACCCCCAACAACAATAAAGTAAAGCGATATTTTTGCTGTTTTTTTCATTAGTTAACCTCCTTAATCAATTTGAATGGTTCTATTTCGTACAACCTCTGCAATATGCATTTCTAATTTTTTAAATTGTAGATACTTATAAGAGTTTGTCAAGGATGCATTTGGCCACAAAGACACTAAGAAACAGAGATTTAAATTGTTGGACGGTTAGTCGGTTTGGCTGTTTCCTTACACACCAACACACCAACACACTAACACACTAACAAAATTTGGTCTACAACGAGAAAGAAAACTTAACAAGCGGTCCCGAAAAGTT
The DNA here is from genome assembly GCA_964594255.1 of uncultured bacterium. GTDB lineage: Bacteria > Hydrothermota > UBA3072 > UBA3072 > UBA3072 > JAFGHJ01. Next base: position 6,638 of record CAZQNI010000018.1, read on the forward strand.
GACTCCCGCATAATTATTATAGTTGAAGCCGAGGCCAACATTAAATCTATAAAATTCGCGATTCAAGGAAGCGGAAAAATTATTGAAGTTAAGCGAACCGTAAGATGAATTTATTGTATATAAATCCAAATTGTAATTATCGGGAAGGAAAATCTGTAAATCAGCCCCGTAAGAGAATCGAGCCTCCTCGAGAGGTTCGATATAAAAAGCCCCTATGAAAGGCGTTAAAGCAAAATCACCCAATGCAAAAGAAAAGCCGCCATTTATCGAATAAATAGTTAGTTTTTCCTCGCTTGAGAAAACATTCTGATAAAAACAATTAAAATGCAAGGAATAAAGATTTGCGGAAATTTTTGCCGTAACCCCGTAAGTATCCCGGATATCCTTACCCAGATAGGCGGCTTCGACTGAAGAGCTAAGGAATGGGATTCTTCTCGGATGTTCATACGCGTATATCGGACTACGAGAAATCAAGTCCGAATCATCAATATAAGTGTAATCGTCATATCTTACATCGGTCATGATAATGGAGGGTTCATAATAATAAACATCATCGTAAATCCAATAAGGGTAATCTTTATATTTTCCCTTATAGTTTCTTCTGCCATAATCATGAACGTAGTCACGATTATCTTTACCCTTATTCTTTTCTTTCACTTTTACATTTCCTTTCTTTTGCTTTTTTTCTTCATTTTTTACTACTATTTTTGTCTCCTCTTTTACTATCTTATCTTTAACTTGCTTAATGCGGCTATTTCCTTCGGCTGGCTCTTCCTTCTTATTCTTATCTTTATGTTCATACGAATCCTTATCCTTTTCCTTCACTTTCACTTTCTCCTGCTCTTTTTCTTTACTTTTCTCTTCTATTTTTTCTTTCTCCTTTGTAATCTTCTCTTTGATTTCTTGAATAAAGCTCTTTCCTTCAGTGGATTTTCCCTCTGCAAAAAATGGAAAGAAAAACAAAACTATAACCAGACTTATGAGATTTATTTTATTTTCCATTTTCTCCTCCTTTTACAAATAAGACCTTGCGAAATCCCCATCGGTTTCATTAAATTGCCACGGATTTACACGGATAAACACTGAAACAACAAATTGTACAAATATCACGAATAAAGAAAAATCTTTGTTTGTTTTTAACTAAATCCCAACCACCAAATCCCAAATCCTAAATGTTGTCAGCTGTTTTTTAGTTTTTGTTTTTATTAATTTTGACTAATGACCGGGAACTGAAGACTAGAGACTATGTTCCCTTTTCACATTTCAGGGTCTGAGTTTGTTAATACATTATCAAAAGAGTCGAATGGTTCTTCGTTTAATATTCGGAGGGCCCTAGTAGCATCTTCCTTTCTTACCTGAAGTCTTATCTCTGAAGTTCCAATAAAGTGATTATGTAACGGTTTGGCAAAACTTTCATCGGGCAGAAAACATTCTATACCTTCCGACTCAATTCTGGACGCGATTAAATACGCGTCCAGAAGCCGGTTAAATCTTCCAATTGTTATTAATTCCTTATTTTTTTTACCATCCATAATTAATATTTAACAAAGTACTCTTTTTATAAAGCAAAAGATCCATTTTTCAGATTTTATCAAGGTTGTTTTTCTATTAGACCCACAAAAACGCAAAAAGTTCATTTTTCGTTATTACTCGAAACTATATTCTTACACGGAAGCACAGAGAACACAAAGAAAAAACTATATTTTGTCGTTTAAAACCCATCCCACCACCCAAATTAATTCACCGCAGAGGGCACGAGATTTTTTTGTTGCTGTTTCCTACTCAACTATTAAACCATTTAACGACTCAACTTAGATTCGAAGAATCTATTAATCGGATGCAGATTAAAAAGGACTAAAAAGATTTTTTATTATTTGTAAGGTGAAGGTATGGAACCTTGGTTCTTATTTTTTTATTTTTAACTTAATTTGCGTGAATGAGTGTGCCGGGAAAGAATATGAAAACTTATTCCCTGCGACTTTCAATTCTTTAGTTATAGGGATATATTTTTTTCGTTTATCATAGGTGAATGGGGCATGAATATCTTTGCTGTTTACCTCTCTTATCGACGCTTTTCCGCTAAAGCCCCTTGAGTTATTTATAATCTCGGTGCGGATGGCTTTATCTTTATGGCGGTTTACGACATTTATAAAAAGCGTATTTGTTTCTTTAGAGTACACGGATGTAACATCGAGATAAGGTATGTTTTTATAATCGCCTGCATTGAAAGTTTCGCAGTCTATAAACACATCGACGGAAGTGCCCAGACAATTATTAGAAAACAATTTGAATGTATGGAACAGGGGCGTTTTAAATGTGCCTTTATTCTTATCGTTTGCTAAAAGGAATGTAAGAAGTGTGTAGTTTGCCATTTTAACAACATCGGCATGACGTATAAAAGAGTTGAAAAACTGAGCCACTGCCAGAACAGATAGAATATCCCTGCCGAAAGGAGCCCATTCATCAAATGATATATATATTGTTTTCTCCGGTTTATATCTGGTTTTAATAATTTCAATCTGTGCGGCAGTTGTATTAATTTTTTCTTCGATATCCATTGCCCAATGTCCCATATACACGTCGTAATCTTCGGTATATTCCCAGTAACGGTGCATGGAAATATAATCGGCAACGTCTCTTAATTCAGTTATTATTTTCCGGTTCCAGTCGACCCATTTACCTGAAGATTCGTAGTATGACGAGCCACACGCTATGAATTTTATTGTTTTATCCGTTTGCCACATAGCCTTGGCAGCTTCTTTTGCGATTTTACAATAATCTTCGGCATTCTTATATCCGATTATCCAGGGCTCTCCGTCAACTTCATTACCCAGGCACCAGTATTTTATATTGTATGGTTTCTTGTTCCCGTATTCTGCGCGTAAATCTGAATAGTAAGTTCCTTTTTCCGAGTTGCAGTATTCAACCCAGTATCGGGCGTCATTTATAGTACCGGTACCAAGATTGATACATACGACATTTTCAGTTCCCATAGACTTATTTAATTTGACCCATTCGTCCGTACCGACGTGATTATTATCAATCGCTCCCCATGCCAGGTCTTTACGAACCGGTCGTTCTTCTTTCGGGCCGATACCGTCCTGCCAGTTATATACTGCAGTGTAATTGCCCCCCGGCCAGCGCATATTCGTTATCTTAAGTTCCTTTACAGCTTCGATGTAATTAGTTTTAAATCCGTTTTCATCGGCAAGGGGAGAGGAGGGGTCGTACAGAATACCATAGAGGGTATTATGTACAGACGTATCATCCATTCCGAATTTCTTAGGATCGAATTCTATGGGTTCCATGAATACCCCGTAGATTTTCGGATCGATTTCTCCTATCGCCCTATCGATATCGATTTTAATTTTTGCTGTTTTGGCGTGCAGAACCAGGGGTAGCACGAACAATAATGCAAAGATTGCGAAATAAAAAACTTTTTTAACTTTCTTCGTCATGATTTAAATTGTAGGAATTTTCAGGGAAATGTCAAGATTGAAATAGCCACAAAGACACTAAGACACTAAGTTTTTTTCTAAATCCCAAATCCTAATGTTGCCACGGATAAACACGGATATTTTTATTTATCCTAACTACTAACTTCCAACTTTTAACTATTAAAAAGCTATTTAATCAATATCAGTTTCCCTGTTTCAATAATCTCATTATCTGCCTTTAACAGATAAAAGTAAATTCCGTTAGCCTCTCGATACTCTCCAGCGACCTCTCCATCCCATACGACTTGATAAGACCCCGGCCCCTGGTTTTCGTTCACTAAAGTTTGAATCTCTCTACCTAAAAGGTCGTATATAATTAATGTCACATAACTTGAGCCTGACAGATCGTATTTTACTCTTGTTCGGGGATTAAACGGATTGGTGTAGTTTTGAAATTCATAAGCGCCGATATCATATCCTCTCCCTTGAGGTCTAACGTTTCCGTCGAAATCTTCACCTGGCGCGTCAACAGCCGAACCCCTATCTATCGCCGGTGAACCTTCTAGTAGATGAAAATCCGCTTCCGAAGGGTTTACGAACCTGGGCTGGACGACTATATAGTCATCTCCGTAAACCTCCGAGTTACCACTGAATAAATTATGGTCTATGTTGAAGTTTTCTTCTATTAGATAACGGATATTTAACAAATACCAATCATCTCCACTGATTATATTATTTCTTATAGTGAAGTTTTGAAAGTATTCTCCATACTCGGTTATAAATATTCCTATGTTATTATCACAAAAAGTATTATTTATCACCGTAATGTTCTTTTTTAAATGAGATCCTTCAAAATACTCTGTATAACTATTAATCGCAAAACCCTTAATATTGTTAAAACAAATGTTATTATAAGCTTTGATGTTCTCAAGGCTTCCTCCGTTCTCAGTTGCCAAAGCTATAGCATCACCCACTTCATACACAATGTTTTGAAAAATATCGATGTTATATCCTGATTCCTCCGCAGCATCTACATAAATACCTACATTTAAATTCCATGTATAAAGATTATGTATACGATTTTTATAGATTTTTCCATTAGAAGAACCCTCTTTCATATCTATTCCTGGCATGTAAACATGATGAATATGGTTATTTTTAATTTCAAATGTATCCACACCGCCAAGAGAAATACCTTCCTGATCGAGATTCATATTCGTTTCCGTGATTTCGTTGCCATCAATAATTATATTGGTTATGGTGTAAATTCCATCTCGATACCAGGCATTAATGGCACTCGACTGACAATCATATATGTAGTTATTTTCAATTATGATATGATCCGTGTTGCCCGTTATCCAAATTCCAAAGTACCCGGAGTTTGTTATCGTTAATCCTGAAATTTTAATATACCTCTTTTCATGGATATCGAAGACCCCATAACCCCATACATCAGGATAACTATCACCGTCAATTACGGCTGAATCTCCGGGATATGCGGCGTACGTAATATAATTCCCGGGACTTCCTGAATTCTGCGGGATGACCCTCTCATGATAAGTCCCTTCTTTAATATAAACTGTATCACCGGTAACTAATGTTTCGGCTGCTTTCTGTACGGTACGCCAGGGCTCATTTTCCGTTCCGGACCAGCTGTCATTACCATCTTCAGACACATAATAGATAACCGCATCTGCTGGTATTGGAACAAAGACAACAGAGACCAAAAGAAACAAGAACATGGGGAATAAAACTCTTGCCTTCATAAAACAATTATGTGAGAACACCCTCATTTTTTTATAAAAACTTTTATAATAAGTAGTGTAAAAGGAATGATAATTATAATTGAAACATCCATTTCTTATATTGTAAGAGTTTTGCTATCTTAAGTCAATATGGTTTTGAAGAAACGAATTATCACACGGAGGCACGGAGGAACACAAAGTTTTAGCCGTCAGCTGTCGGCTGTCAGCAGTCAGCGATTCTTTGTTTTTCTGTTTTAAACTAAATCCTAAATTCCAACCCCTAAATCCTATTTATCGACTCGAGACTTTGTTGATTGTTTAACTAATCCGAAGGATTCGTATCACTATTTGACTATTTTCCTATTTAACAATTTAACTATAGCGATAGCTTTTGTGAAAAGATTCGAAAAATAAGACTTGCCCTCTCTATTCATATTGATTTCAAAAAATTCAATTGGGTCAAAATAATATTTATACAAATCATCAATACTGTAACAAATCAAAGTATAAGAATTGAAAAATCTTTCAGGATGATCTTGACTTGGTTTTATCTCTATTGGTTTAACTTTAATTATTTCCAAATGGAAATGATCAAATTGCCAACCAAACAGATTTAGCTCCTCTCTATTCATAAATCTTGCTATTTGGGTATTCGGATTTACAATGTCTGCTACATCGACCTTTATTCCTGCGATATGTTCATATAATGTCCATAATTTAATCCCATTTATTTCATGTTCAATAATTAAGTTTGCATAAGGTCCATCAGTCCTTTTACTTATTACTCTACCTTTTGCTATTGGAAAAATTGGTTCGGATTCATAATTATTATTTGGGCGTTTGATATCGATTCCCGTATGATAATGTTCAGGTATATTGGGCCTTGCTTTTCTTATCAACCCAAACTGCCCAATTTTAGTCAAATGGATTTTTGAAATGTCCTGGCGATCCTCTAAACATATTGGTAGGAGAATTTGTTCTTGAAATACAATTGTTATAATCAGAATAGTGAAGAAGTTAGTCATATTTTTTATCCTTGTTAAATTGTAGAGATTTATAAAAGTTTGTCAAGATTTTAACTGTTGGTCTGTTAGACGGTTATAAGAAAGACCGATGACAGAGGAGGCAGACCGGAGACAGAAATATAGAAAAAATGGGAAAATTGGGAAATGGATTTTTTTGCCTTTCCTAAACCCTAAATCCTATATCCTAAATCCTACTTATGCTATTCAACAATTTAACTTAGATTCGAAGAATCTACGAAGGAACAACGAACCAGGCACTACGAACTCTATTATTCAAAAGAACGATTAAAACTTTGAATGGGGTGGAGGGATGATTTCAAAAAT
>CAZQNI010000019.1:0-13161 GCA_964594255.1 uncultured bacterium
TTGAAAAATGGTGGTCTAACAGCAACGATTCCTATTTGAACCCGAGCCTCTTTGGTACAGCAGGATTCAATTATTATAGCTCAGTTCTGGAGACTCCAGAATCATTAGGGGAAAATATCGAACTTTCAGTTCCTTCAGTTTTTAACTCAAGAGCGGTTATTTCGTATGCTGTACCGGCAAGAAGTTCTGTAAAACTGAAACTCTACAACATAGCCGGACAGATAATTAGATCTATCTTTGATGGTGTAAGAAGTGCCGGAACATATACTATGTATTTTGACGCATCCGATTTCGCAAATGGTATATATCTATGCAGACTTGAGGCATGTAGTACTAATACCACCCAAAAAGTGCTGGTGCTTAAATAAATAGTTTTTTATCTTTAATAAATAAATATGCCTGTGCCAAATCGCTCAACAGGCATATTTTTTTGAATTTAGAAATTTAAGTACTTGTAAGTTTTTATAATTAAAAGAGAGAAGCAAAAGGCGAACAGGTAATAACTTGGGGGTTTCTGGGCCTCGGGGTATAGTTTATGAATTATTCTTCTTTCGGGATGTACCCGGCTTTGGAAAAAGTTCCCGGGTAGGCGTGATCGCCCATATCAAAACTAAAATCAACATAGTTGATCCCGTCGATTTCTAAAAGTGAAACTCCCGAGTTGACGATGTAATCTTCCGCTCCCGTTGTTCCCATGGATTGGGTTAAGTAAAAGTCGTTTATAACCGTGAGGTATACTGTGTCCGCAGATATTTTTAAAAGTTTTAGTTTAGGTGGATATAGATGTAGGGGTTCGCCTTCGGGTGCGGCAAAGGTTTCCGGATCTTTATCCGAGCCGTTTAATTCATGTATTTTATCAACCACTTTAGCTTCCAATGTTTTAGGCGATTTGCGTGTGCAGCTTAATGTTAAAATTAGAAGTAATAAACATGAATATTTAAATATTTTGTGAAACATGGTTGACTCCTTTTATTTTTAGGACTTCTTCGAAATTAAATTTTTTACCGTATAAAACGTGGTTATCGCATAAAGCTATTGTTCGTAGGATTCGCTTAAAAAAGCGGTAAAGTTATCGTAGAAGTTGTTGTTAAGTTCTTCCTTGACCTTATCTAAGGCTCTTCCTTTGACCGATTCACGTGAAACGTGTCCTTCCCTTGCGCTTGCTGTGTATGTATTCATTGTATTACCAGTCATTGCGTTCGTCACATCGACGGTAAGTTCCCAGCGAACAAAATTTCCTTCTCGCGGAAAATCAAGAGGCGTTATATCAAGGGCACCTTTAATTATAATATCGGGATTTTGTTCTCCCGTACTGAAACCTATTTGATCTACTACCTCTCTTAAATAGGCGGATAGTTTTTCCTTTTCGCTGCCCGATGTTTCTATTTTTGCCACTGTAATGTTTTTTAATCCTTGTAACTCGACCAGGATGTCTTCCTTTGGAACGGGCAAGGGCGGGGTATCACCCATTAGGGAAAGAATTTGATGAATCGAACGGAGAGCTTCCCCGATTTTGATTATCTCCATGCATTTTTTAAGATAAATAAGTTTTGTGATTTTGTTTTCAGCGAGGTCAGCCTGTTGGTAGAATTTAACAAGAGATTTATCGTTCTTTTTTATTTCCTCAAGATAAAGCATTTCCGTTTCTGCCTTACTTATTATAGAAAGGACGTAAAAGGTTGCGGTTTTCTCGTCGAAATAAGTTTTTGCCGTTCTTACGTTGATGAGTTCGTTTTCGCTGGTGAGAACGCTTCTGTTGACGAGATTTACGGAATGCTGCCAATCGATTTCTTCATCCTTTTTTTTCTCGGAATATGCTTCCAGAATTCTTCTGTCAAGATTTACGTTTACGGAAAAAATGCTCGAAAGAGATGCAATCGAACGCTGCCTCGCTTCGTCGAGCGAGCTTGCGCTTGCTACAGCAGTCAGGTAGAGCCTTTTTGGGTATGAAGTATCCGGATTTTCAATCCATTCAGGGAAATTATTTCTTTCAGTCCTTGAAGCGTTTGAAGCGCATCCCAAAAGTATAAATATAAGGAATCCTGCAATACAAAGATTTTTAATCATCTGTACGACACCCCCTCTATTAGGTTCATATCGTTTTTGTCTATGAGAACTCTTCTTTTCTCCAGGTCAACCACATTGCCGTGTTCATCTAAATATTCGAAGGCGATTTCGTATTCGCCCGGCACAAGATCGATTTTTCCGGCGTAAACTCTCCCGGGCATAGTTCTCCAGCATCGAAGATCAGCATTCTCAGTTGCATCGGTTACGGCATCTACGGTAAACTTAAGTAGTCCTGCCAAAATTTTGTCTTTAGCAATATTTCCTGTATCATGTTCATCAATGGCTTCTTTTGCCGTAGCATCTATTGCAGCTTTGATAAAGGTTCTTAACGCAGCTCGGAGGTAAATAATGGGTTTTTTTACATTGAAGGTTTCTTCTGCGATACGGCCGAAATCTTCAAGCGGGTGCAATTCATCCAGAGTCCTGCCGTTTACAAGAGTCCTGATATGCCTGATTCTGGATTTTCTTCTTACAATTTCCGGAACCGCAAATTTTAGATGAAATTCGTTATCACCTTTGTATCTGAAAGAATTAATTTCCGTGTTTTCTTTACCCGGCAGCATAACTCTTGCCATATTTAAGTCCGGGTCGAAGTCAAGCAACAGAGTGGATTGTATTTTAACCGGGCTCTTTCCTGCGAAACATATGGTGTAAACGGGGACTGTATTTTCTGCTGAGGGTGACAAAACTTCTTGTGAAAAATCTTCCAACCTGCCAGAAGAAGCTTCAAATAATTTTCTTCTGTCAATTTCGGCATCGTCCCATTCACCCATACTTTTGTATCCGAGCATTGATAGGTAACTGCCGGTAATGGAGTATCTAATATTGGTTTTGCCGGGGATAAAACTAAACTCGGTTTCGCTTTCTTTAAGTTTTTTGCTTTCACCTAATTTTTCTGCCATAGTGCCATATTTATCCTGCAGCCGGTTTAATTTTAAATTCGTTCTGCGTATTTCCACCATTGCATCTTCTTTTTTATCCAAGTGAATATAATTAAGATTCTTTATTATATTGATAAAGATATCTTCGTAATCTTCCCCGGCATAATCAAGAGCGTTGTCATTCAGCAGGAAAGAAATCATCACCTTCGAGATGGACTTGGTGAAATTTTCTTCTATAGCGATTTCTGCTTTATTCAGATATTCGTTGCTTTCTTGATACCTTCCCGCAAAGTGTAAGGCTATTCCCATATCCAGATAATATAGAACCTTGTCCTTACCCTCATACTTGCCTTCTTGCCCGGCCTTCTCTATCTTCTCGGCCGCTCCACTATAAAAATGGGAGGAAAAGTCCTCTTCAATGCCTTTATAATGCTTTACCTGTGTTTGTACGTAAGCGCAGCCTATAACAAACAGGATAAAAATCGCTAAAAAAACAGCAAAAAAACGCTTAAGCAGCATTCACTACCATTTATAACCGCTTTGTTCGATGAATTTCTTTATCTTTTTGTTTCCTATCCAGGCTTTCAGATTTTTCTCTACATCAATAAGTTCGAGGTCTACCGAATACAGGACGGCTTTCTTTCCTTCGAACCAGTCCTCGACAGATTTAACCGAACCTATTAAAAAGTAATCGGCACCCACTTCCTGGGCGAGCTTTTTTGCGGTTTCTATGGAAGCATACATTTGTTGATCCATCCTTTCTTCTCTTATTTCTTCTCTTTCACCTTTGGAAGCGACAAAATCAACTTTACCTGAGTTAATCAGTTCTCTTTCTATGTCTTTTATGAAAACCTCTACGTTTATGTGTTCGGTACTCATGTTCCTGACAGTCCCAACAATAACCACAGGTTTCTCGAATTTTTCCTGCTCAAAGTCTATCAGCCATGGGCGGGCTAACATTTCGGAAATCATGCTTTCTGCCACGAGCCTTGAGTCTGTATCGTTCCATCTTCCTGAGAGATCCGTAACTTCATCTGTGGCTATCCTTTTTACCGTTCTACCGCCTCCGCAACCAGAAATAAGTAACAGACAAAAAATCAATAAAATAAACTTACGCATATCTCCTCCTTTTTGAATATTATAACTAATTCGATTTTATCTGTCAAGGAATAAAAACTCCCCACCGCCCACCTTTTTTGAACCACAAAGCACACAAAGAGCACAAAGCCCACTACACCCTACCAAAACTCACGTTTTACTTGTTTGTTTAAAACCCATCCTAATCCTACCAAATTAGGAACAACGAATAACACTAATAACACAAATGTAAATAAAAACATATTATGTTTTCTACGTTAATAAAATTAATTAATTTTTTAAATTTATTTGTGCTATTCGTGCAATTTGTTGTTAAGAAATGGGTTGTTGGGTAGAAAGACAATAAAAAACTTTGTGCTCTTTGTGTGCTTTGTGGTTCAATTAGTTTTTAGGGGTTGGGTGGTGGTTGCCTTTTGCTGTGTTTCTGGTATAATTTCCCTGTGGATAACAGAACAATAAATAAGGTTTTAAAGATACTGAAAGAAAAATACAGTGAATGGAAACCTCCCATTGTAACGGAGATAGCAAGTAAGACAAAAGATCCTTTTCGTGTACTTATTTCAACTGTGCTTAGTTCGAGAACCAAAGATGCGGTTACAAGAAAAGCTTCCCAGAAGTTGTTTGAGAAGGCATCAACTCCTTTAGAGATAATGAGGCTATCCCCTGGAGAAATAGAGAAATTAATCTACCCTGTAGGGTTTTTCCGTACAAAAGCCAGAAGGCTACCAGAGTTGGTTCGGATCTTGATTGATAAATATCAAGGAAAAGTTCCTGAGACGTTAGAAGAATTACTTAAACTACCGGGAGTTGGAAGAAAAACCGCAAATTTAGTTTTAACGATTGGTTTTGGTAAGCCGGGTATATGCGTTGATACCCATGTTCACCGTATATCCAACAGGTTCGGATATGTCAGAACAAAGAATCCTGTAGAAACGGAGTTTGCCCTGAGGAAAAAACTGCCACCAGAATGGTGGATATCTTATAACGATTTTCTGGTAACTCTGGGGCAGAACGTCTGTTTTCCGAGGAATCCCGATTGCGAAGAGTGTCTTCTTAATAAACTTTGTGAAAAGATAAATACTTAAGAAAAGAATTTTCTGTAGTTAAAAAAATATGCCTGCGGCAAATTTACCGCAGGCATATTTATCGATAAAGTATGATTAAATAACTATTTAATCACCATCATCTTTTTAGCTGCAGCGCTATTTCCTGCTTCAAGTTTGCAAATATATACACCGTTTGCGAGACCGGAGGCGTCAACGGATACGGTGTGCGTTCCGGCAGCTTTTACTCCGCCATCCAGCTCTTTAACTGCCTGTCCGGCAAGGTTGTAGAGTTTCAGGCTTACAGAACCTCTCGCCGTAGTCGTGTATGAAACACTGCCTACTGCGCTAAGTACTGAAGGAACGGAAAGTTCTATATTGAGATCTGCTTCTGCAAGTCCAGCTGGAAGAGCCGGGAATACTGCAGATGTAACTGCTGAAACCAATTTTGCTGTTCCAAAGAGGCTCGGGTTCAAATAGGAGTCATTGCTATTAGACCACCATTTTGACATGTAAGCACGATCGCCGCCGTCGTTGTCGGCGACCTGAGTTTCCCAACCGATTACATTTCCTTCCGCAAGGGTAATATTGGTGTCAGCAAGGTCAGAAGCGGGAATAGCCAATTCAAAGTCCCAACCGATTTCGGTTTCCATCCAGGCTATTTCTGCATTGGGTGCTTGTCCTCCATCTGCTGTTTCTGAAGCATAAACAAATCTCCACTGAATATCGTCGACTCCGTCGTATGAAGCTCCTTTGCTGTTATCTCCGTCGATGTAGATTTCCCAGCAGTCGCGTTCCCAGCTATTTGCGTGTGACACATCGATTGAATCATCTAATACTCTTCCAAAGAAATAGAGACCATTGGCATTCCACGCAACACTGTAGTATGTTGAGAAATCATTGAAGCCACGATTTGGTAAAGCCTCACCTGTATTAACAGTCATGGCAACTTCGGGAACGACTAAAGCCCAGTCCGCATCTATCACACCGTCGATTGTAGGAGCAAATTCTACTTCTGGGATCTCTAAAACGAGATCGGCGCCGCCAAGTATCGCGGTTCCAAAGAGGCTCGGGTTCAAATAGGAATCGTTGCTGTTAGACCACCATTTTTCAATGTTTTCCCTATCGCCACCGTCGTTGTCGGCGACCTGGACTTCCCAACCAATTACAGCACCTTCCGTAAGGACAATATTGGTATCAGCAAGGTCAGAAGCGGGAATAGCCAATTCAAAGTCCCAACCGATTTCGGTTTCCATCCAGGCTATTTCTGCATTGGGTGCTTGTCCTCCATCTGCTGTTTCTGAAGCATAAACAAATCTCCACTGAATATCGTCGACTCCGTCGTATGAAGCTGCTTTGCTGTTATCGCCGTCGATATAGATTTCAAAGCAGTCGCGTTCCCAGCTGTTTGCATGACTCACATCGATTGAATCATCGAACACTCTTCCAAAGAAATAAAGACCATTATCGTTCCACGCAACACGATAGTGGCAGGACATATCTGCCGCGCCGCCCTCAGGAAAATCATTCGTAACATAGACGAACATTCCAACCTCAGGGAACGTCCAGTCAGCATCAAGCGTACCATCGATTGTCGGAGAAAATTCCACCTTAGGAATTATAAGATAATTATTAAGATCGCTACCAGCATTATATGCGGACAGCATAACACTAAAACAAACAAGTAACAACAACATTTTTGCTAAAATTGGAAGTCTATTCACTTATTAACCTCCTTACATTCTTATATTTGAATTTACATTTAACTATAAATTTGTAATCTAATTCTATTATTCTATGATGGGTGATCTTCCTTAAATAACACATAATAAAACGTTTCGGCCTTCCCTCCTTATCTTCCGCAAAAGAAGAAAAGGCCTTATTTGCCAAATTTCAACTTAACACTTAAATGCATTATAACACCCCCATTTTTTTTGTTTTGTTTGACTAAAAACTTTTTATGCTTATGGATAACAATATAATGAAATAAAACCCAATGTCAAGGGGTTTTTTTCTGAAGCCGAGACACCTCTTTTACAATCTAAAAGCCGGTAACTATTATCAAGCTCTTGCAATGATTAGTTTTTTATTCTCCTATGTTTTTTAAAGATGTGTCGAGTTTCCGAAATTTTACCCTTGACAAAAAATTCTCTTTTATTATACTAATAGCTGATATTAAGTTGCTTATGAGTAAGGCTAAAGATTATAATGTGGTAAGGTTAAGGAGTGGGTATATTTTAAGCTGTTTGACCTGAGGTTTCAGGGGGGTGTAAAAAAGTTGAGTTTTTCTAAAGCGGAGTTTATATTTCAAAATGTAAGAAGAGACGTTGTCAAATGTTCTATATTTCAGTCTTCAGTTTTAATCGAATTTGTAAACCCTAATGAAAGGAGGCTTTAATGAAAAGTACGAGAAGGGGAGGAGAATTGTTGCCCAGATGGATTATAGGAGGAGTGCTGGTTGTTTTGTCTTTGCTTGCCTTTAATCCAAGCGCGAAAGCGGCAGTTACAGGAAAAATCGCAGGTGTTGTTATAGATGCCCAAACAGGTGAACCTTTACCCGGAGCTAATGTCTTGATCGAAGGTACTGCTATGGGAGCCGCGGCTAATCCGGATGGATATTTTTTCATTATAAGAGTATCTCCGGATATTTATAATGTCCAGGCGCGGATGATGGGGTATGAAAGTGTTACTCTGACAGGCGTTGAGGTGACCGCGGATCACACGACCCAGCTTAGATTTAGTCTTGAGCCCACTGTGATTCCGGGAGAAGGTGTTACCGTAAAAGCTAATGCGGAAATCATAAAAATGGACCTTTCGTCTTCCGCTATTTCCGCGAAAAGCGAAGACATAGAGGCTGTTCCGTTTGTTGCTGAAATTGGGGATTATATTAATCGACAGGCTGGGGTTCGAGGTTGGAATGTGCGAGGAGGGGGTATAGATCAGGTTAGTTTTACGACAGATGGTTTGAATTTAGTGGATGGTCGTACAAATGCCCCTGCTTTGATGCCGCCCTTAAGTATGGTAAGAGAAGTTAACGTCATTAAGGGTGGTTTTGCCGCCGAGTATGGTAATCTCCGTTCGGGCTTAATAAATATTGTAACCAGAGAGCCTTCCAAGGTCTATCAGGGATCGATAAATTTTCGTTTCAGTCCGGCTCATATGAAACACCGGGGTATCTCTGTTTATGATACGACCCATTATTGGGTAGGAGCTTTCGTTATAGAAAAAGATAGTCTTTGCTGGATAGGCGGAAGAGGTCTTATAACAAAAGCAAGGAATGCTTATAGCGCAGGAGATTCCGTTTTAGGCGATTACTACACTGACCTTCAAACGCGCTATTTTAGATTTGATAACGGCTGGCTTAGAGAAGCCGGAGGGGATCCTGATAGTGCAGAAGCTTTACGTGAGAGATTTATGTGGACGCAGAGACTTGTAGGGGCGGATGAACTGGTTCCTGAAGATTATGTCGGTCCTGCGAGAGAGAGGACGTATGGTGATAAACCAGACTGGAACGTGGATGCTGGTTTTGGAGGTCCTGTTCCCGTGGTTGGTGGATTTTTAGGAGATTTAGGTTTTTATGCCGGCTACAGGCAGAACAAAGATGCGTTTGCCCTTCCGACTATCAGAGATTATTATATTGAGCAAAATACAATGTTGAAGTTGGTCTCTCATCTTACCCAGTCGATAAAATTAAGCTTTGATATAATGTATGGTGAGCAAAACACTGTGTCAGCAAGCTCGAATGGAGAACTCGGTGCGGAAAACCGACCGTATGGTCTTAATTTAACACCAGGTGACCTCGGTACTCAGATTGTTGATTTTGTTCAGGGAGTAGGTTATGATCCTGTGGGAGGTCCGAGAGGAGCAGGCGGAATTTATCTTTCGAAAGGAGATGATGTATTCAGGAGCGAGGTGGCTTCGAAACACGCAGTGTATTATCCTGCTTTTATTCCTCCTTATGATGTTTATAACAATATGCAGGGTTTTACTTTTGACCATGCAATAAGTGAGAATGCTTTCTATACGGTCAGGATCTCTCATTTGAGTAATGAGAGGTATTGTAGCGCGTATGAAACCTTTGAGCCGAGGGATACTACAACATATACGTTGCCGGGTGGTGCGACAGTTACTGAAATTCCTTATGGATATTATTTAGAAGGTACTGATGTACAACTGAATGGTGTATATATGGGAGCGCATTGCGCTGGAGCTGTTGATTCCTCAGTATCGCATACCTGGGATTTTAAAGTTGACTTTACCAGTCAAATTAACGCTTACAATGAAGTAAAAATTGGTCTTGATTACAACTATACTGACATGAATACTCTCTATGCAAAAAACAGATGGGAGTCCCCTGGTGAGAATTGGGTTGTCGATTGGGAAGCTGATCCCACGAGAGTAGGAGCCTATATACAGGATAAAATCGAATTTGAAGGTATTATTGCGAATATCGGGTTGAGAGCCGATTGGAATTATCCTAATCTGGATTGGTTCAACTTGACAGGTTACGACTATTACTTTTCGAGGGTGGGGAAAGAATATTTATTTGCCAACGCAGAAACTCATCCTGCGAAGGGTCATTTGAAAATAGCTCCTCGTATTGGAATTTCACATCCTATCTCAGAGAATGCTAAATTGTATTTCAATTACGGGGATTTTTATTCCCTGCCTGCATCTTATAATATGTATCAGATCTTCTGGGGCTCACAGCGCGTTGATGTTGGGTATTTGGGAAACCCGGAAATCGATTGGCCGCTTACCAGGGCTTACGAGTTAGGTACTGACTGGAACATTTTGGATATGTTTCAACTTCACCTCGCGGGTTATTACAAGGATGTTATAAATCAGCTTGCAGCAGTGGATTATGTGGGTTTAGATGTTCGATACAGGATACCTGAAAACGTAAACTATGAGGATATTCGTGGTATAGACTTCAGAATAAGTAAAGACTTTGGAAATTGGGTGAGAGGCTGGCTGAACTATGATTATAGGGTAAGGAGCTATGGAAATACGGGTAAACAAGCGCGCTACCAGAGTTATCTTGAAGACGCGCAGAGCGGTGCGTGGGACACTTTAGAGTATACTCCGCGTGCGCAGCCGATAATAGATGCCAATATTCAGTTTCTGACTCCTGAGGACTTGGGCCTATTACTTGGTAACATCAATTTGAGTTTTAACTATACCTGGGAAGCAGGTGCGTATGAGACCTACGATCCGTTGAACAAAGATCTGTATTTAAATTTGCAGTGGAAAGCCTATAGGAATGTTCAGGCAAGAATCCAGAAGGGGATAAGTTTTGCCGGCACGAAACTCAGCGTCTTTGCCGAGGTAAATAATCTTTTTGATTGGAAACATTTGGATGCGTCGTCTGGTAGCTTTTATAATGATGATGACGAGGATAAATATAAAAGATCTTTAAAGTTACCCCTGTATAAGGATGAGGATTATAAAGACATAGGAGAGGGCGGAAATGATCAGTTAGGTGATTTTAACAGTGAAGATAAGCCCTATATTGATGATCCTAATTTGACACATCTTGCCTTCCACAACCCTCGTTATTTTGTTTTTGGAGTGAAAGTTGATTTTTAGTATCAACCAAGAGGTAAGGAGGAAATAATAATGAAGAAGTTTTCATATTTGATTTTAATGTTTATCGTTGCCGCTTCACTTATCTCGCTCCCTGTTTTGGGTGCCGAGAAGTGGATTCGTCAATCAGAAATACACCCGAGAATCACTGATGCTGGCGATCAAAGCGAGACAAGCTTTGGTAACTATCAGGCAACCTGGTATTTCGATGGAGCGCAGGATGATAGGTCGGGTCAGCCAGAAGAAGGCTGGGTACGGAGTTGGATCCGGAATTCGGGTTCCAGGTGGGGTTGCAGGAATTTCTGGGATCCCGTGACCGGTACGATCGTTCCCATTAAATTGGGTGGTTGTCCTTACGGTGCGCCCAATTTGGATATCATTCAGTTTGCTGTACCGGATTCAATTGGTATAACTATCCATAAGTATTACAGATACCATCCTCCAGCTATTGTGGTTGATGGGCTTCCTATTCAAAGAGCTTTCCCGAGAATAGGCGATCATTACGCTCCGGATAAAGTTTGGGGAACTGCTGATGTTATGGTTCAATCTCATGCAAGGAACTGGCTGGGGTTGGATATATATCAGAGAGTGTTGAGCTGGGTTTCCAAACATCATAATCAGTATATTGTGTATGACTGGACAATTGTAAATACAGGAAATGTTGATTTAGACGATGAGATAGAACGTGAGGGTGAAGAGATAGACAGTTTATATTTTATGAGGCAACTTGAAATGACGGTGAATTCTGAAAATGAGAAAAAATCGGAATGGTATACGTGGAGCGGGGTTTATCCTGACCGGGATGAACCGAGGGATTCTGTGCGTTGTCTGATTTCTTACCCGGCTATGGAGTGGGAAAGGGCGGGGGGTGCCCCCTGGAAGGGCGATGCTCTTGGTTGTTACGTTCTGGATCGGGATTATTTAGATGATGCGGCTTCCGGTTGTGAGGTTATGCTCTATGTTCCTCAATCTTCTGATGTCGCGATGGGTCCTGGTTCTGGAGCTGCCAATGGAAATCCAGAGAACCATCCGGAGACCGACGATGTAACGCAGCCTAGATCACACGGTATGTGGGGACCCGATGATCTTGAATTCAAACAAAATTCTTTACAGCATCCGCCGACTGGTGAAAGCAGCTGGGAGACAGTATATAATTCTATGATATATGGAGAAAAGGGGGATCCAAGTTATGACCCTTACGTAGAGTATATGACGGGGACTTACCCGGGTACCTACCATCCGGTACCAACCGATATGAGAGGTTATGAAAAATGGAACGACCTGGACAAAAATGGGTTAATTTTCTGGCATGGTGTAGGTATGGCAAGCATGGGTCCTTTTCATCTGGACTATGGAGATTCTCTCAGGATTGTCTGGGCGGATTGCGGCGGACGTCTTTCCGAGCAAGCCGCATGGGAAATTGGTCAGGCATGGAAGGATAGCTCCATAACATTCGTCACCCAGAGCGGAGATACGCTCGATATAAATGATATAAGTCTGACAGCTCCGCATTTGCCTAACTTGGCAGATACAATTCATATACCTCCCGTGTACAGAAATCATCCCTCGCGCTGGCAGCCAACGGATTATCCTCCAAGTGGGGGTTATCCATCTTATCGTGCTAATTTGATTAAAGACATGTGGGTACATTCGACAGTGGATTCTGCCGTCAGGCATGCGATAAACGCTCAGTGGAACTTTGATCATGATTATGATATTCCTGTTCCGCCGCCACCTCCGTCGATCGAAGTTACCTCTGGAGCTGATCAAATCGTAATCGACTGGCGGTATGAGGAAGCAGCTGATGAACCATCTGACCTTGCAGGATTCAAGGTATATCGTGCTACAGGTGCACAGACAGGTCCTTATATTACAAATGATGGTGTGTTAGGAGTATGGGAAATGATATATGAGGCTGAGTCTGATGAAAATTCTTATAGTGATACAACAGCGGTTCGCGGCGAAGATTACTATTACTATGTTGCCGCGTTTGATAACGGAACTCATCCGGAGGCGGTAGATCCAAATGGTGTGACGGGTACTGCTGAGGTGCTTGAAAGTGGAAGATGGCAGAATTACACTTATGGTGTAATAGGCGCCGCTTCGTTAAAAAGACCAACCGGGGATAGTTTGTCCCAAATTAGAGTGGTTCCGAATCCTTATAATATTGCTTCAAAGAACATGCAGTACGGAGAAGGAGGAGGATCAGAAAAGATTAACTTCTTTAATTTGCCCGGAAAATGTACAATCAGAATTTACACCTTTACAGGCGATCTTGTAAAGACCATCGAACATAAAGATGGTTCGGGAGACGAAGCCTGGACGGATCCGACCGGGGAACAATATCAGGTAACAGATGCAGGTCAGCATATTGTGAGTGGTCTCTATATTGCTAATATTGTCGATGATGAAACTCTCGAGAGTATAAACATTAAGTTTGTCATAATAAGGTAGGTGGGAAGATGAGAAAGCTTATTATATTACTT